>JANMLE010001834.1:0-2513 GCA_031372385.1 Planctomycetota bacterium
GTGACGAAGTGCTGTTGGTTGAGCAGAACGGCCTTCAGCTTCAAGAGCTCCTCCAACTGCACCAGCAGCAACTGGCGGTGGATTCCCATCGAACCGAAGCCGCCCGAATTGAGATGATTGAGGTCGTCGGCGACTGACTTCACCAAGCCGGAATAATCCGGCCGAGTGATGCGTTGCACCAACTGACGCCGCCGATCGGGCGTCAACTCTGCCGCCACCAGCCATTCCAGCGCCGAATCTTCGAAGAGATCCAGATGGTCGCCGTGCGCGTAGGCGTGAGCGAGCAGGGTGGAGCGCGCGATGGCCTTGGGATCGAGCGCTGTGGGAAGGTTCGGTTCGACCCCCAGTTGTTCGCGCTGGTGGCCGTAATTCAAACTGAGCCGTTGTCGCAGATAATTCAGCGATTCTTCCGGCGTCTTTTCGTAGCTGAGCAGCGCCAGCCGGGTCTGAATCTCGGTCAGCCGGGCGGTTTGGTTGTGCCGCTCATGCCACGGGGCGAACAGTTCGCGCGCTTTGCCGAACTGCTCGGTGCTCAGGTAATGCAGCGCGTGGAAGTAGTAGTAATCCTCGGTGCCGGGGATCAGTTGCTTCAGCACCGCGGCCCGGTCCGGCGCGAGCGAGAAGTCCTCGACGAACTCGATCTCGCCACCCCAGCCGGTTGACGCCAAGACCAACATCATCGCTCCCGCGCCCAGTACACGATGCATCTGTCACTCCAGTCCGATTCCAAGTGTGGCTCAGTCAGTTGCGCGACATGGCGAACGAAACATCCAAGGCCGCGAAATTCTACCTCATGCCGGTGCATTGTGACGTCACCCGGTTCCGAAGGTTCCCCCGAATTGGCGGGGCATCACCGAATGAGTCACGCCGCCCATCGGGCAGCCCTTGAACATTGGCGGCAACATCGCCGTCCGTCCCGGGAGTCATTTCAACAGTTCGATCCGCCGTTGAATGTCGATGCAGACGCTTTGGTATCGCGTGGACAGCTTGCCGGGATTGAACATCGTGGCCCGCATCTGTTCGACATCCTCCGAGCCCAGCGCGTTTGTCAGGACGGAGCGCAGGTATTCCTTCGCGATGGGAGATGGCTGAAAGCGTTTGTCGTCGAAGAAGCAGGGGTGGACCCGCCGGGGATGAATCCTGCCAAACGGATCGCGCAGCTTGTTGGCCGCCAGCGATCCCAAGCGGATGCCGGACTCGCGCGTGTATTGCAGCGTGGCGAGGGAGTTGTTGTGACCTTCGACGAGCAGGTCCACCGCCTTTCCCCCCAGTTGCGCCGCGTGGAACCGGTCGAACTTGATGGGAAAACCGCCGCGCTGCGTGTGTCCCACCTTGCGGGTGAAAACCGCCGAGTCGGCCGATTCATGCGTGCAACGCCCGCGGAAATAGTCGTCGCCAAATCTCTGGCAGAGCATTCGTTTCAACTCTTCGGCCGCCCCGCTCAAGAGGACGTTTCCCGCGGGATCATGACTCTTGGTGGCGGCACCGAGTTGCCGGCCGTTCTGATCACGGACCCCTTCCCCGACGACGATCACCACGTGCTCCTGCAGTTGGTAGAGCTCCGCCACCCGCTGCTCCAGCCGGTCGATGTCGAGCGGCACTTCGGGAATCAGGATGATGTCCGGCTGGCCGAATGCGGACCCGAGCGGAATGAAGCCCGATTCCCGGCCCATCACTTCGATGATGGCGATTCGCCGATGGCTTTCCGCCGTGGTCCGAATCCGCTCGACACCCTGGACCACAACAAACACCGCCGTCGCATATCCCGGTGTGACGTAGTTGATGATGTCGTCGAGATCGATCGTCTCCCGTCCCAATGGTCGCGCCGGAGCCCGCATCCCCCCCTGTTCGCTTTCTGATTCCGTGACCTCTGTCGGCTCGTCGATGTAGTTCAGACCCAGGTCATTGTCGATGGTCTTGGGAGCCAGGACGCAGGGGAAAAAGTCGGACAGCGGCTGCATCCCGTTGATCGTGCCGTCACCGCCCACGCAGACCAGTCCGTCGATCTTCAGTTTCCGCAGACGGGACTTCACGTCCGCGATGACCTCGGTCTGCTCCGGGTCAATGTACGTGCGCGACGCCCCCAGCAGCGTGCCACCCATGCAGGGGTCGAGCTCCGGAATCGTGCTGAACAGCGGGTTGAGCCGCACATGCGGCAGCCGCTCATCCAGGATTCCCGCGAATCCCCGGATGACTCCGACGACTTCGATCTTCAATTGGTTGGCCCGTTCGACGGCCCCAAAGATGGTGGCGTTGAGCGCGGGAGTGTCACCGCCCGCCGTCAGGATTGCGATTCGACGCATGAGTCCGTCCCTTCATAATGCTTCGTGTTCCGCTCAATCATGTCGCACCGTCACGCAACTCGCATTGTCACGTTCCGCCGCGAAGATGCCATTTCCGTGACGACGTTTCAATCTGGCGGCATGCTGGTACCACCGGCGCTGGTGCAACTCGCAGCGCAGTCCGTTGCCCAGCCACCAGACGATCTACTTCCACAGCAAGACGGACGACTC
>JANMLE010001839.1:0-1082 GCA_031372385.1 Planctomycetota bacterium
ATCGCACTGTCGCGGACTGAACCGCATGACTTCCGCGCCGAACCGTGCCAGATCGAAGCGGCTTGACGCGGTGGCCATCAGTTCGATCCCGCAGCAGGCGGTCGCGAACGGCATCGGCCACAGGCTGTTGGAGCGGGCCCAGTTGGCGGCGGCATCCAGCGTCGTCATGAAGATATTGTCGGGTACATCCTTCATCGCCATTTGAAGACCCCTTTTCGCCACGCATAGACATACGCGATGCCGAGCGTACCCATGAAGACGAGCATCACACCGTACACCGTGGTTCGCAGCGAGAGCGGCACCCCGACACCGTCAAACGTGCTGTCATCCAGATACGCGGCCACCGCCCACGGGTAGAGGAACAGCAGTTCGACGTCGAACACCAGAAACAGGATCGCCACCAGGTAGAACTTCACATCGAACGGCTGTCGGGCATCCCCGATCGGATCCATGCCGGATTCGTAGGGCATCTGCTTGACGGCCGTCTTGTTGCGCGGGCCGACGACGTGGATCACGATCAGATTCGCGACCACGAATCCCACCATGACGCCAGCGTAAATCAGAACGGGGTGGAAGGCTTCCATTGTGTTTCGTTCGGGAGTCTCGTGAAGGACACCATTCCGTGACGTGCGTGATCGCGGGAGACCAAGGCTTGACGGCTGTTGATCGACTCGACGGGCATCAATTCTTCAGTCGTCCGTTGCAACTGTCGCTGGCCGCTGAACAGCCATCGCCAAAGGCTGCGGATTCTAGGATCGCCCCCCCCAAACTGCAACGCACGCCTCGCAGTGGGGCTTGCGATTCTGACAGGGGCTATCCAACACCCGAAAGTCGCATCAAGCTGGCGTGTAATGCTTTCTTGATACCGGGAATGACCGGGACTTCACTGCATCCACCGGGACTTCCCCGCATGACGAGTGAACATCATCGCCGACATCGTCGCCACGGACATTGCCATTTTGAAGCGGAGCAGGATGTAGGGTGGGACCAGCGGCGCTTCGCCGCGCCGGCCCACCAGCGATGCGCGATGTTGTCCTGCTGGTGGGCCGGCGCTCGAAGCGAGCTGGTCCCACCCTACACTG
>JANMLE010001840.1:0-2023 GCA_031372385.1 Planctomycetota bacterium
CCATGTAGTTCTTGCGGTCCTCGGCCCCGTTCAGCAGCACCTGCTTCAACCATTCCGGACGGAGCTTGTCGCCGACGCCGGTCAGCAGCGGCGGCAGACGTCCCTCGTCACCCATCTCCTTCTGCGTCGATTCGAAATACGTGTAGCGAGCCTCTTCCACGCCCCCCAACGCTCCCCGCTTGTGACACGCGTAGCAGTTCAGCGAGGCGAGTGTCCGATGCACCTTTTCGACCGCGGTTTCCTTGGTGGTTGCCTTGAGCGCCACCACCAACGCGGACCGTTGTTTGGCATTCAAACCGAACCGCGGCAGCTTGCCGGTGACGTTCTCCGCCAGACAACCGGTGGCACCGAGCAGTTGGTCCAACGGCTTGGCTTTCAATTCCGAGGCGATCGGCTGATCGATCTGCTTCAGTGGGTGGCACGACGCGCAGCCGAGCGACCCGAACAGTTTGCGGCCCTTCTCCACCTGTGCGGGATTGATCGCGAAGCCCCCCGGCCCGTTGGCAATGGGCTCGGGATCTTTCGCGGCGATCGAAATGAAGCTCGCGATCGACTGCTGCTTGATCCCGACGCCCGAGATTTCCAGATCGAGCGACCATTCACCGCCCCCCTGATAGTAGTCGACGATGATCGGATGAAAGCCGACATCCAACACCTTCTTGCCGGACTTCACCGTGTGGGGATGAACGCCGCCGTTGTCGACCACCACGTCACCGGCGATCGTCAGCCGGCTGCCATCGTCCGAACCGAGATAGAACTGATACTGACCCGGCTTGGCGACCTTTAGAAACGTGGTGAAGCGCATCCCGAAATTGTTGGCGAGTCCCGCGACGGTCAGATCGAAACCGGCGCACTCGCCGGTCGACTTGGGAGCCAACTTGGCGAAGTCGGGAACCTCGTTCCAGCTTCCTTCAAACGCGGCGTACTTCACGTTCGTGACCAGGACCACATCCTTCACGAAGTGCTGCGCGATGTCGCGGTACTCTTCGTCCTTCAGACCGAGGGCCGGCATGCGTCCCGACTGACGGACCTTCAACGGATCTTTCAGGAACGCCATCAGGCTGGGGACGGAATACTTCCTGCCGATGTCGGGCAATGGCACCGAAGTCGGCAGGTCGGCCATCTTGCCGTCCAGCGACTGATGGCAGGCGACGCATCCCGCCTTCTGAAACACGGCCTCACCCTTCTTCGCCGAATTCTTGTCCGGATGCGCATCGGTGACGGAGCCGGTCGACGCCAGGAAATGAACCAGCGCTTCGACACTGGGTGCGCGCTCGGCTTCCGGCAGCGAGACGATCATGTCGGGCATCGTCGTTCCCGGCTTCGTGACGTGCGGCTTGCCGATGAAATCGCGCAACCAATCGATTCGGGCCCGGCTGCCGATGTCGTCCAGGATCGGTGCCTGCTTGTGGCTGATGACGTGCTTGAGATCGCCCGTCGCAACGTGACAGGAAGTGCAGTTCAATTCGCCGAGCAGCAATCGCCCGCCCGTCACGGGATCGAGCTTCGGAGCGTCCTCATCATCGGGATCGGGGGCGGTCGCATAGAACCGTTCAAAACCGGGCACGCGCGGATGAGCTGACGGTGCCGGTGCCTGAGCCCACGCCGCTCCGCCTGGTGCCAGACACAAACACGCCAGCGCACAACCGAACCACAATCGCAGCAACATCCGCAGGCTCCCGTCGATTTCAAGAATCGCCTGATCGTCTCGAGGTTCAGACCAACGCATTGGCGCCGGATGATAACGGCGGACAGTGTGACTGTCAGCCGTCGGGGCTTGCACTCAGGAAGACCATTGGCCATCCCACTGACAATGACGTGGAATGCGATCCTCACGATGCATTTGTACGGAGGTCAGCGTGCCTCTGATCCGGTTAAACCTACAGCGCTGACTTGGGTGTTTCGTAGCTGAAAACCAACGAGAATTCTTGAGCCCGGAGGGCGGCAGATGGTAGCCCACGGCGCGAGCCGTGGGGAATGTCAACAGGCTCCCACAGCCCAGAGGGCGACACATCGAAGGAAG
>JANMLE010001842.1:0-6168 GCA_031372385.1 Planctomycetota bacterium
GCCGAACTGCGGGCCACCTGGCTGTTGATCTCCGCCTGCTCGCGATCGCCGATCAGGATGCCGTCCACACCGAGCGTCGAGGCGGAGCGAACGATGGCTCCAAAGTTGAACGGATCCTGCAACCGATCCAAGAGAGCCACCGTCCCATTCACGGGGAGCGCCTGCATGAACTCCGCGACCGCCCGGCAGGGAAACGGTGCCATGCGCGCGGCGAAGCCCTGATGCTCGGCCGTGCGGCAGGATTGGGTCAGTTCATCATCCGTGGTGACGGCGATGGAGACCTGCATCCGTTCCGCCAGTCGCTCGATCTCGGCGCGAAGTTCCTGATCAATGCGGTCGCCGATGAGCAGCTCCAGGATCGGCCAGCGGCCGGCGCGCGCTGTTTCCAGGACGACGTTGCGGCCCCAGATCCAGCAGCGGTTGTGGCTGCCCATCACTTCACGGCGGCGGCCGCGCCGTCGAGACGAATCGACCATCAGTTGTTCTCTGCCTTGAGCAGTTCGGTCACCAGGGGATCGATCTGCTTTTCGTAGGAGATCCCCTCTTCGGTCGCGCTGACCGGCGTGCGGTTGTCGAATCGTTTGGACAGTTTGCCCGTCTGGTCGTAGACGTAAACGGCGGGGATCGAATCGACATCAAGCTTGTCAAACAATTCATCCGCGGCCAGCGTGCTGATGCCGTTGATGATCTGCCCGGAGTTCTGGCTGGTCAGAAACTTCAAGACACGCTCACGGTAGTAGCCGACCGGCTTGTTCTTCGCGCCGATGAAGTCGCAGTCGAACGAGATGCAGACCACATCGTCCGGATGCCGCTTTTGTAGCGCGACGAGATGGGGAAACTCGATCAGGCACGGCTCACACGAGGTGGACCAGAGATCCACGACGACAACCCTGCCCTTGTGATGGGCCACCAGTTCCTGCAACTGTTCCCAGTTGAGTTCGCGCAGTTCGACGGCTTTGGCCGTTGCTGAAGCTTCGGTGGCGGACGGAACCGTCGCGGACGGAGCCGTCGGGGACGGAACCGTCGGGGACGGAACCGTCGGGGATTCCGCCGCGGTCGGTCCGTCTGGCTGGGACGGGGAGGCAGGCACGCTGCCAGTGGTCGGGGCCGCGGCCCCGAGCTCCGCCTCGCCGAGGGAGGTCGCAGTATTCGAGGTCGACGATGTGGCCGTGGGCGGTTTCATCGGTGGCACCGGGGTGTTGCATCCTCCGGCGGAGAGAATCAGCCCGATCGCGAACCATTGCCAACGGGATCGAAGTGGAAGCATGTCGGACTCATCATCATCGGGAAGGGACGCGTCTTGAAACCGGACCGAACGGTGCCGGATCGACGGGTGATTGTTCCGGCATGGCGTGGCCCCCGCAAGGCTCAGCGGCTGCGCATTTTTGACGTGACCGACAATAGTCCCCGTAGCACGGAGGCCTCGTCCGTGCGTCTGAAATCTCCCATGACATTCGCGCACGGACGAGGCGTCCGTGCTACGAAACGCTGTCCAGGCGACTTCTGTCGGTCACGTCATTTTTGACTTCCGCGAGTTGCACCGTGTGTCGCGACGCGAACGGTGCTTCCCTGACACGGCCCACTGTCACGGCTTCGCTTTCACATTCGCGCTCCTTTTGATTCGCGCGGCAATCGTTTGGGTCCGCGCGAATCAAAGGGAGCGCGAATGAGGAGGACGGCCAAACGGGTGCGAACAGAATGGTCGTGCGTGGCGGGCAACTCCCGGACGTGATTGCCGCACGGTGCCTAAGCGTACCTCGTTCGTCGGCATTCGGGACAAAACTCCGGCGAACCACGACTTCAAGCGGGTGCGACGGTTGCCTCGCGGTTTCCTCTCGGGCAGACTGTCGCACTCGACGCGGGTGCTTCTCCCGACCGACGGAATTTAATCGGCTCCTGATGAACAAGGAATCTGGCATGGCGGCCCCTCCGGTCCGGTGGATTTGTCAGGGAATCTCCAGTGCGCTGGTGTTGATGGCGGCGGCGGAGTTCGACCCCGCCCTGCAGGCGGCCGACTCAGCCCAATCGCTGCACGCCGGTGCCGTCGCGCAGGACATCACGCCGCCGGAATTTCCCGTTTCCGTGAACGGCAACATGGCCGACTCCCTCGCCAAGTCGGCGCATGACCCGCTGCATGCCCGCTGTCTGGTGGTGTCCAACGGCGAAACGTCGCTGGCGATCGTCGTCTGTGACAGTTGCATGATCCCGCGCGAACCGATCGACGCGGCGCGGCAGCGGGCCAGTGTCGCGACCGGCATCCCCGCGTCGAACATCCTCATTTCGGCCACGCACGCGCATTCGTGTCCGACCGTGGCGGGCGTCTTTCAAAGCGATCCCGATCCGAAGTATGCGCAGTTCCTCGTTGAGCAGATCGCGGCGGGAATCGACCGGGCCTTTCGCCGACGGGAACCCGCGCGGATCGGTTGGACGGCGGTCGACGAGCCGTCGCAACTCTTCAACCGCCGCTGGTTGGTCAAGGAGGGGGAAACGGTGGAAGACCCGTTCGGCGGACGGACGGACCGCGTCAAGATGAACCCCGGTTACAGCAATCCGCAGGTCGACCGTCCCGCCGGTCCCGTCGATTCGCAGGTGTCTGTGTTGTCGGTTCAATCGCGCGACGGACGGCCGATTGCGCTGCTGGCCAACTACTCGCTGCACTATGTCGGCGGGGTGTCGGGACCGGTCGTTTCAGCGGACTACTTCGGCGAGTTCGCCACGCGGATCGCCCGGCACGTCAAGGGACCACCGGCGTTTGTCGGGATCATGTCCAACGGGACCAGCGCCGATGTCAACAACGTCAACTTCAGCTTGAAAGCGGGGCCGAAGCGGGAGCCGTACGAACAAATGGGATTCGTGGCGGAAGTGGTGGCCCAGGCGGTGAGCACGGCGTATGGCGACATCGAATATCACGACGCGCTGCCGCTGCGCGTGAAAGACACTGAAGTCGAACTCGGTGTGCGGCTGCCATCGCCTGATGACTTGGCCCGCGCCGAGAAGCAGTTGAACGACGTGACGGAACGCCCGCTGAAAGGACTGCCGCTGGTCTACGCCCGCGAAACGACGCTGCTGGCGAAGTATCCGCGCACCGTCAAAGCCCGGTTGCAGGCGATTCGCATCGGGTCGCTGGGAATCGTCTCCAGTCCCTGCGAAACATTCACGGAAACCGGCTTGGCGATCAAGAAGCAGAGTCCGCTGAAGCGAACATTCACGATGGAACTGGCCAACGGCTACAACGGTTATCTGCCCACCCCGGAACAGCATCGACTGGGCGGCTACGAGACTTGGCGCGCCCGCTCCAGTTACTTGGCCAGCGACGCGGAACCGAAGATTCGTGAAGCCCTGTTGCAGTTGCTGACCGCGGTGGCAGAATGATCGACAGCCCGTTGAATGATGCAGGACGGACGCCTCGTCCTTCCGAATTCCAACGGGGAATCACGGACGAGGCGTCCGTGCTACGCGTTGTTCAACCTACGTTATTGTTCAACAGACGGTGACCCCGGCTTCGACAAGCTGGCGGAATGACGGACGATTGACCGGCAAGGAAAACTGACATGCGAAGCGTGATGGCACTGATTCTGGCGGGTGGCAAGGGGACGCGTCTGGAGCCGCTCACGCGCGACCGGGCCAAGCCTGCCGTCCCGTTTGGCGGGGCCTACCGGATCATCGACTTCACACTCTCGAATTGCATCAACAGCGGACTGCGGAAGATCCTGGTCCTGACCCAGTACAAGGCGGTCAGCCTGGACCGGCACATGAACCTCGGCTGGCGTTTCCTCTGCCGCGAACTGGACGAATTCATCGACATCCTCCCCCCGCAGCAGCGGCTTCACGAAGACTGGTACAAGGGGACGGCCGACGCCGTCTATCAGAACATCTATTCCATCGAGAAGTGCCAGTCCGATCTGCTGGTGATTCTGTCCGGCGATCACATCTACAAGATGGACTATTCCGGGTTGATCCGCGACCACATCGAATCGGGGGCGGTGGCCACGGTCGCCTGCCTGCCGTGTTCGCTGGAAGAGGGAACGCAGTTCGGCGTGATGCAGATCGACAAGGACAACCGCATCGTCGAATTCCAGGAAAAGCCCGAGCATCCCCAGCCGATGCCGGACGACCCCACCCGCTGCCTGGGCTCGATGGGCGTGTATGTCTTCAACACGAACTTCCTGTTCGACCGGCTGATCGCCGACGCGTCCGATCCGAAGAGCGCCCACGATTTCGGCCGCAACATCATTCCGTCGCTGATCGACTCGCACCTGGTCCGCGCGTATCCGTTTCGCGACAAGAACACGGGACACACGCTGTACTGGCGCGATGTCGGCACACTCGACGCCATCTATGATGCGAACATGGACCTGATCACAGTGGACCCCGAACTGAACCTGTATGATCGCGATTGGCCACTGCGCACCTATCAGCCCCAGCAGCCTCCGCCGAAGTTTGTATTCGCCCACTTCGACGGAGCCCAACCGCGCGTCGGCCATGCCATGAACAGCCTGGTCTGTTCGGGCAGCATCATTTCAGGCGGCACGGTCCTGCGGTCGGTGCTGGGCTACAACGTGCGGGTGCATAGCTGGGCCACCGTCGAAGACTCGATCCTGTTCGACGGCGTCTCGATCGGCCGCCACGCCCGCGTGCGCCGCGCGATCATCGACAAGCGGGTCCGCATCCCCGAGGGATTTGAAGTCGGCTACGACCTCGAAGCCGATCGCGCCCGCGGCCACACCATCACCGAATCCGGTATCGTGGTGATCGGCAAGGGGGACGAGTAGTCCGAGGCGAATAGTAGTCCGGAGTATCCGGTGACAGTGTGCCAGTCGAGCCGCGACCGTGAGGGCCAGGGCTTCCGAGGTGTGAAATGCCCAGAATCCCAGCCTGTAGCCGAATTCGCAAGAATTCGGACGATCAGTCAGACGATCCGAATTCTTGTGAATTCGGCTACAAACGTGGAAAAACACCACCTCGGAAGCCCTGCCCGTGAGGGGCCTGTTGAATTTCTCAGGCGGACTTTCGCGAAATTTGGGGGAGGAACACGGGTCTTGGAGTGTCTCGGTCGTGGACGGGTTCGATGTGATGGGGACGGCGTCAGGGGATGGTCTGGCGGGGCGACAGGGTGGAACTGGCAATGACGTGGGCGATGCCGCCGGTGGCGCGGGATCAGTGGGTGTTGTTTGAGTCGTCGCTGGACGAGGTCATTCCGGACGATCATCTCGTGCGCGTCCTCGACGCGATTTTGCGGTCGCTGGACTGGGGTCCGTTCGAGGCGAAGTATCACGGCACTTTGCGGCCCCGGCGCATTTCCTTGAGCCGGTGCACGCCGTCATACGAGTAGAGTTCGTCGAAGTCTTTGCCCCGTGACTGGGCCACGAGATCGGCTCGCCAGAGGCGGTTGCTGGCTCGGTCGTAGCCGTACTTCAGTCGGGCCGTGTCGGTGCTGTTTCCGTAGTCGTACCAGCGGCAGTCCTTTACCTGGCCGAAGCGGAGGCCCCGTCATCGTTGGTGCCGATGTACGTGCCGATGACCAGGCCCCGCGCGTCGTACACGATGTCCGGAAACTGTGTGCTGGGTACTCCACAAACTCTCGTCGAACGGACGCCTCGTCCGTGCGACGGCTGGTTCGCACCGAATCCTGACCGTGATTGATGCGCCGATCCTGGGCAGCGTGTTGGAGTCGAGATGCCTTTTCGAGTGATTCAGATCCCGGTCTCGCACGGTGAAATGACGGGGCACCAGTGAATGCGCCGAAGCCCGGTTTCAACCAGTACACCCGCAAAACACTTCCAAAGAATAATCCGTGGTTGCCGGGCATCGTAGACTGCGCCGCAGAGGGAAATTCAAGGGACGTCAGTTTGCGCGGGAGACGAAACCGATGATTCGATCGCAAGAGTGGAAGTTGGTTTTGCTGACGTTCTGGTGCGTCGCCATCGGGGCCGCTGCCGGGTCTTCGGTACTGGCGGCCGACGAGGTGAAGCTCGACAAGAAGGGGGTCGCCTTTTTCGAGAAGCGGATCCGGCCCGTGCTGGTCGCGAGCTGCTACGAATGTCACTCCACACGCGACGGCAGCAAGGTCAAGGGGGGCCTCGTGCTGGAATCGCGCGACGGGCTGCTGCGCGGCGGTGAGTCCGGCCCCGCGATCGTCCCCGGCAGTCCCGATGACAGCCTGTTGAT
>JANMLE010001849.1:0-3952 GCA_031372385.1 Planctomycetota bacterium
TTCGATGACATCGCGGCACTGTGCGATTCGCCGCCGTACTGGGCCAAGGCGGTCCCGCAACTGATCCTGATCGCCCTGGCCAACCGCGACAAGCCGATCTCGAAGCTGCGGCAACTGCTGGGGGAAACGTTCGAGCGCGAGGTGTTGTCGGAACTCGATTACCAGATGTCGTGGGTCAACACGGTGGTGAAGACCGCACCGATGCTCGGCTTGCAGGGCACGGTGCTGGGGATGATCGCGGCGTTCGCGAAGATCGCGTCCAGCAAACGAACGGGGGTCGATCCCGCCAGCCTGGCGACGGACATCAGCTTCGCCCTGATCACCACCGCCGTCGGGCTGATGATCGCCATTCCGTTGGTGATGTGCATGGCCTCGATGCAGGTCCGCATCGGCCGGCTGACGGACGCCGTTCAACATCAAATGGGACGATTCCTCGACGAGCTCGAAGCGGTGCAGACGAAGAAGAAATGATGTGGGCACTGAGATTATCGGGGACCGATCCACAACGAAGTGAACTGCTCGCACCAAGATTGATTTCGCAGACGTCAGGAGTTGTTGTCGATGGCCAGCCGAAGTTTGTTTCCGGGGGGTGACGGCGGCTCGTTTGGCAGCCAGCGCAAGCCGATCGAGGGGGAACTCGACATCACCCCGATGATCGACGTGACGTTTCTGCTGCTGATCTTCTTCATGGTCTCGTCGACGATGCAGGGCAAGCCCGACCTGGATGTTCCCGTGGCCGAGCACGCGATCGGCGTGGATGCCCTCGGTTCGGCGGTGGTCACGGTGTTCGCGGCCCTCAGCGTGGCCGAATCGCCGCGCATCGTGCTGGGCGATGTCCAGGGTCCGGAGGGTGACATCGGCGATGTCCGCCGCTATGTCGAGGAGAAGTCGCGCGAGGGAATCCGCAAGTTTGTCATCAAGGCGGAAGGGGACGTCCCGCATGGGATCGTCGAGGAGATCGCCAAGGCGATCAAGGCGGTCAACGGGACCGAGTTGTACATGGGCGTGGGGGACCGGCCGCAGAATTAGTGCCGCGCAAGCTTGGCGTTTTTGGGTAGCCACGGTCGCCAGACCGTGGGTGATGCGGGCTCGATTTCCACCACTCACCCACGCTCTGGCGAGCGTGGCTACATCCCCGGATTGATTCGTTGACGAAGCACGGGGTCCGCGAACAGAGATTCGAAGACTTACCCAGGGCGTGTCATGGCGATTCGGTTTCGCTGCCAATCTTGTTCGGGACTGATGAGCATCTCCAACCGCCAGGCGGGGGCGATGGTTCAGTGTCCGACGTGCGGCGATCAAACGCTCGTCCCGTTGGAAGACATCTTCGAAGCACAGGTTCCACAGGCGGTGCCAACGGAGCCTGAGCCAGAGCCGGAAGCGCCGCCGGAAGCGCCGGTCGAGTTTCCGGTTGACGCCCGTGACGAAGTGGGAGCCACCGACGCGAGTGCGGGCGCTGAACCGCCGGATGATGCGGACGCTGCCGATGAAGCCGATGCAGTGCCGGCGTTGCAACTGCGGCGGCGGACGAGGACCGATGACGACATGGACCTGACGCCGATGGTCGACGTGACATTTCAACTGCTGATCTTCTTCATGGTCACCGCCTCGTTCGCCCTGCAAAAGAGCATCGAAGTGCCGACCCCCGATCCCGACAAGAAGGGGGCCGCCCAGCAATTGCAGATTCTCGAAGACCTGGAGGGGACGTCGATCCGGGTGCAGATCGACGCCGCGAATGTGATCCTGATTGACGACGAACCGCTGGCCGATCCGGCGCGGTTGAACGACGCGCTGAAAGACAAGATGCGGAAAGAACAGAAGACGGAAGTGTTGATCTCGGCGCACGCCGCGTCTTTGCACCGGTCGGTGATCGCCGTGATTGACGCCGCCAACGCCGTCGGCATGCAAAAGATCCGACTGGTGTCTCGGCAGGGGAAAAGCGAGTAACGATGCCCGCACTCGAACTTCATCATGGGGACGGCACGGTCGACACGCGCGAGTTGTCGCGCACGCAGCCGTTGACGGTCGGCCGGCAACCATTCAACGACATCTGCGTCACCGACGACGGAGTCGGGGCGATGCACTGCCGCGTGCTGTGGAACAAGACCACGTTTGAAGTGACGGCGGCGACGCCGGGCGGCGTCGAAGTGAACGGGACATCGGTGGCCCATGTGCGGCTGCAACCGGGCGACGTGATCCGCATCGGCAGCCTCGATCTGGTCTACGTGGATGCGACCGCGACCGTCGCCGCTGAATCCGCCGAATCCGAATCGGACGGGTATCGATTGTTGGAGCCCAAGGTGCCCGTCGAGATTCCCCGCGGCAATCCGCGCGACGGCGAACGCTCGCCCCGCCCGCTGGACGATCCGCGTGAAAGCTCGAAGCCGCCCAAAGTGGAGCGCGAGCCGAAGCCACACGAGCCCGCCCCCAAGCCCGTCGAGGATCTGTCGCTGTTTGAGGGAGCGGTCTACTCGGAGTCTCAGGCGGCACTCGCGGACTACGCCGCGGACGACTTTCCAGCGATCGAGAACGACGACGGCGATGCCACCGTGTCACATGTGAAGTTGCAACCGCTCGGCAGCAGGGCTGCGCGGGGCTCGGACCGCGCGGAGCAACCTGCGACGCCGGTCAATCGCGGCGCAGCGGTGGTGTCGGCCATGTCACTGTCCGCACGCGCCCGGCCCGGCGAGCAGGACATCTTTCGCTCACCGTTGGTTCTCGGCCTGAGCTTGGGGGGCGTGGTGCTCGTCCTGGTCACCGGCATCTTCTGGTTCCTGATCGGCCGCGAACAGGCGACCCGGTTGTACGACCGCGCCGTCGCCGAATTGAACGAGGGACAATACGCGCAGTCGATCGCGTCGTTCGAACAATTCCTCCAACAATACTCGGGACACTCGCTGCACAGGCTGGCGGAACGCGGTCTGGGAAAGGCGCTGGTGCAGAAGGAGATCTCCGGGGCGACTCCCGCCTGGAAACGCGGGCTGGAACAACTGCAGGCGATGATCGCGCATCATCGGAACGAGTCCGACTTCGCAGACCTGCATTCGACCGTCTACCGGTATGCCGAAGAGATCGCGCTGGGATCGGCGCGCACCGCCGAGACCTCGCGCGATGCCGACCTGCTGATTGTCTCCGAAGATGCGCAGGTGATTCTGGAACGGTTTGCGGACCCGGCGTCGCCGCCGACCGCGGCACTCGGCCGGATCAAAGAAGCGCGCGTGAATGCCGTGCTGGCGATCGGCAAGCAGAAGCTGTTTGACGACGGCATGGCGGCCGTCGACGCGGCGCTCGCGGCCAAGCAGCCGATGGTCGCGCTCTCGGAACGGGAAAAGCTGGTGCGCGCCTACGACGGATTTGCCAGTCACCGCCGGGTGAAGGAGGCACTGCAAAAGGCGCTCGATTTGGAACGGTCCGTCATCGTGACCGACGACCAGGAACGCGCCGCGGAAACGACCGACGCGGCAGCCGGCCCGCCATCGGCACTGGCCCTGTTTCACACCCGCACCCGCACCGATGAGACATCGCTCGGACGGGTGGCGTATGTTCTCGCGAAGGATTGCTGCTATGCCATCGACACGGTCACCGGGGAACTCGTGTGGCGGCGGATCATCGGGTTCGACGCGCCGTTCTTTCCGGTGACGGTGACATCCTCGCAACCGGGCGTGCTGCTGTTCGACGCCTATCACCAGTCGCTGCTCTGCTGTCAGCCGGCGACGGGCAAGTTGATCTGGAGCCAAAAGCTCGACGGCCGTCCGCGTTCGGCGCCGCTGGTCCACGAGGGTCAAATCTACCTCCCCACCGATGACCGCTCACTCTGCCGGATCGACTTGGAGACTGGTCGCCTGACGGAGCGCGTCACGTTTTCGCAGAACGTTCACGGCCCGCCGACGCTCTCTGCGGGCGGCAACCATCTGCTGATCCCCGGCGACATGGCGATGATCTACGCGCTGTC
>JANMLE010001868.1:0-1628 GCA_031372385.1 Planctomycetota bacterium
GAGTGCTCCGGCTTGACGGAGCTTTGGAATTTTGGATTGCGGCGGAGCCGCCTTGGCAATTCACTCGAACGGAAGTCATCGCAGATTCCAAAGAAAGCGGCCGGGCCGCATTCCAAAGCTCCGTCAAGCCGGAGCACTCCCAAAGTTCGCAGGCTTGCGGCACGGTCCGGTTCAGATCGCCCGCCCGCCGGATCACGACGCCGCATCGAGCACCCGTCGCACGCGCGACGCAACCCGGCCCGCATCGCCCGTCAAGGCGTGTTCCCAAACCCGCACGACGCGCCAGCCGAGCCGCCGCAGCGTGCGAGTCACCAACCGGTCGCGCCGCTTGTTCGCCTCGAACTTCCTTTGCCAGAACGCGACATTGCTGGCGGGAACCCGGCAATGCCGGGGACACCCGTGCCAGAAACAGCCATCGACAAACACCGCGACACGCTGGACAGGAAACACAAAATCCGGCCGCCCAAACACCGGCCGGTTCCTCCGCCACCCGGTGATCCCGTGCGCGCGAAAGACCGCAATCAACCGCAACTCGGTCCCCCGATTCCCCCGCGACCGAATCCGCGACATGACCTCGGATCGTTTGGCTTTGGTGAAGACGTCAACCATCGTGATGCCTCTCAACGACTCGCGACTGCCGAGAGCATCTCGACCAAACCGCGAATCTTTTTTTCAGGCCGATGCCCCGCAGCGCACGTAACTGTTCCCATGAGCGTTCGGCATACATCCGAACTTCATCGCGGCGTCGAGATGCGACCCAAGACTTCCCAGACATGGCCTCGAATTCCTCGATCAGCCGCGTGTCATCAACGAACTGGTGACGGACCACCTCCCACTCGGCGGCCAGCGCGTCTTCTTCGGCGTGCGGTGCAGAGAAGGCGACATCTGCCAATTCAGCGTGCCAAATGTCGCCAACAGGAAGCTCCTTGTTACGGAAATCGAGCCAACACGATTCCCGTTTCGCCACTTCACGGGGATTGCCAAGCTGAGTCACGACATGGTGGTGAGCCTCGGCGCAAGCCACCTTCAATGCCTCGAAAAAAAGCGGCGACAGCCGTTGCGTCTCCCAGATTCGGTCGAGGTTGATGCGATGGCCGGAGTGATACGCCAGCCACGCGACGGCGTACGCGACGCTCTCGGCTCGATAGTGGGTCAGGTCTTGAGATGAGAACGCTTTCTCCGCTCCGCGGAACAAGATCGCCTTCGCGATCGCGTGTTTGAAGTAGTGCTGGTCGACAATTGGCTCTCCGTCATTCTCCATCCGTTCGGCGAATCGGTTGAAATTCTTCTCGGCTCCCAGGCACACGCAGTGGGGCAGGCACAGCCAGGCGTGTTCAAACTTGGCAAGATCCGTCTTGGTGAATTTCTGATGGGTAGGGTTTTCAACCTCCCAATCCCGTCGCGGTTTGCCGGTTCCCCGACGTGCCTTGTCGTCGGCATAGGAACCTCGGGCCCGCTCGTAGTACCAATGTGTTCCGCGTTCCAGTCCACTCGCCGCCGGAGCGAACACGGTTCGGGAAAGCTGCTCCAAGTGATGGTGAAACGGACCGTTCGCCGAGAAATCCGCCCCGTTCACCTTGTTCTGCGAGTTCGCAAACCGCGAGATCAACGGCACGATTTCAGCCACC
>JANMLE010001875.1:0-2464 GCA_031372385.1 Planctomycetota bacterium
CTGAATGTGCTCGATCTCTTCAACCTGTTTCGAGTGGAGCTTTCGTCATGCAGCAGAATTGTAATCCCGGCCACTTCCAACGGCTCAATCGCCGTGGTTTCCTTTCCATCGGCGCTCTGGCAGGGGCGGGGTTGACGCTGCCGCAGTTGCTGAGGACGGAATCGGCCTACGGCGACCTGAAGAACTACAAGAACTTTGAAGGGACCGCCAAGTCGGTCATTCACATCTACCTGCCGGGCGGGATGGCCCACCAGGAATCGTTCGATCCCAAGCCGAATGCCCCGATTGAATACCGGGGTGAGATGAAGCAGGTGGCGACGAAGATCAGCGGCGAACTGTTTGGCGAAACGCTTGCCAAGACCGCCGAAGTCGCCGACAAGTTGACGGTCATCCGCTCGATGACGCACGGTGAAGCCGCCCACGAACGCGGCACCCACAACATGTTCACCGGTTACCGTCCCAGCCCCGCCTTGCAGTACCCCTGCATCGGCTCGGTTGTCAGCCACGAATACGGTCCCCGCAACAACCTGCCTCCGTATGTCTGCATCCCGAACATGCCCAACGAGTACGCCGGCAGCGGCTATCTCAGTTCGGCGTTCGCTCCGTTCAGTCTCGGAAGCGACCCGGCGGCCGGTGGTTTCAAGGTGCGCGACCTGGACCTGCCCGGCGGTGTGGACGACAGCCGGTTCGCCACCCGCCGTTCCGCGTTGGAAGCAGTCAACGCCCACTTCCAGAAGAAGGAAAAGTCGGACGATCTGAAGGCGATGGACACGTTCTACGACCGGGCGTACAGCCTGATCAGTGCTCCGGAAGCCCGTCAGGCGTTCGACATCGAAAAGGAATCGGCCCAGGTTCGCGATGAATACGGTCGCAACACCGCCGGTGCCCGCATGCTGCTGGCGCGCCGGCTGGTCCAAGCCGGTGTTCGTCTGGTCAATCTGACCTACGGCGGCTGGGACATGCACACTGGCATCGTCGGAGCCTTCAAGAACCAGATGCCCGCCTTCGACCAGGCGTTCTCGACGCTGATCAAGGATCTGGAACGGACCGGAATGCTGAAGGACACGCTGGTCATGGTGTCGTCCGAATTCGGCCGGACTCCCAAGATCAACGCTCAGGCCGGTCGCGATCACTATCCCAAGGTCTTCAGCGTGGTGCTGGCTGGTGGTGGTATCAAGGGTGGCTACATTCACGGTTCGTCCAACTCCACCGCCTCCGAGCCCGAAGAGTTGGCGATGGGACCGGAAGACCTGTTCACCACGGTCTACCACTGCATGGGGATCGTCGCCGACAAGGAACTGATGGCGCCCGGCGACCGTCCGATTGAAATCGTCGACAACGGCAAGGTGATCAAGGAATTGCTGGCCTGATCGGGGTCGGTGCTCTGGAACGCTGCCAGGGCGGTTCATCCGCCGCACACCTTGATGAAACCTCACACGGATGGTCGGGGCAGCCCGGCCATCCGTGTTCTGCAAACTGCCGACTCCTCGCCGAACTCCTTCCAATTCCACGTCGTTTGCTGCTGCACCACTCATCGCCCGATGAGGCGCGGCCAAGGGGGCACAATGACGGTACGACCGTTCGCTCAATTCGCTTTGACTCTGTTCGCGTTGGCATTCGGCGCGGCGTCCACATTCGCCGCCAGCCCGGTGCTGTCGAACATCCTTCCGCGCGGCGGCCAGCGCGGCACCGACGTCGAGGTCTTGTTCAACGGCCAGCGACTGGAGGATGCCCAAGAGTTAATGATCTACGAACCGGGGATGGAGGTCGCCGAGTTCGCGGTGGTCAGCCCCACGCAGGTGAAGGCCAAGTTGAAGGTGTCCGCCGACTGCGTCTTGGGAACCAAGCACATCCGTGTGCGAACCGCCAGCGGCATTTCGGACCTGCGGACATTCCGTGTCGGCGCGCTGCCGAGTGTCGCCGAGAAAGAGCCAAACAGCGAATTCGCCGCGCCCCAGGTGGTTGCCAACAACGTCACCGTGGAAGGGATCATCCAGAACGAGGACGTCGATTATTTTGTGATTGAGGCCAAGAAGGGCGAGCGAATCACGGCCGAAGTCGAGGGGATCCGGCTGGGGGACACGATGTTCGACCCCTACGTCGCGATTCTGAACGAAGCCCGCTTCGAACTGGCGACGAGTGACGACGCCGCGTTGATCTGGCAGGACGGCGTGGCGTCGATCATCGCCCCGGCCGATGGCAAGTACGTCGTGCAGATCCGCGAAAGCAGCTACGGCGGCAACGGCGCGTGCCACTACCGATGCCACATCGGCAGCTATCCCCGTCCCTTGGCGATCGTTCCCGCCGGTGGCAAGCCCGGCAGCAAGGTGGCGGTCCGGTTCCTCGGTGATGTGGCGGGTGAGTTCACCCGCGAATTCGACCTGCCGGCGACGGGCGACTCGGACTATGAAATCTTCCCGCAGGATGACAAGGGGAGTGCTCCCTCGGGCATGCAGTTCCGGCT
>JANMLE010001900.1:0-2583 GCA_031372385.1 Planctomycetota bacterium
CAGTCGGTCGATGACTACCAGAAGTTTGTCGCCCGGCGGATTGCCGACGGAGTCGCCCGGGCTCTCACCAATCGCCGCCCGGCGCAGATTGCGTTTGGAACAGTTGACGTCCCGGAACACCTCTTCAACCGGCGGTGGCACATGCGGCCCGGCACGGTGCCGCCGAATCCGTTTGGTGGTGCCGACCTGGTGAAGATGAATCCCCCCGCCGGCAGTCCGAACCTGATCGAGCCCGCCGGCCCGATCGATCCGGCGGTGTCGATCATTTCGGTCCGAACGGTGTACGGGCGCCCCATCGCGATTCTCTCGGCGTATTCGCTGCACTACGTCGGAGGCGTCGGGCCGGCTGATGTTTCCGCCGACTACTACGGCCTGTATTGCGAACACCTCAACCGGCTGGTGACGGCCAATCTGGAAGACGACGGAGACCAGCCGCCATTCGTGGCGATGATGGCCAACGGAACCAGCGGCGACATCAACAACATCAACTTCCAAAACCCGCGACCGGGCAAGAAGCCGTACGAGCAGGCGCGGTTCGTGGCGGAGGACGTCGCCAAGAAAGTGTTCGCCACGCTACCGACGCTCAAGTATCGGGACGAGGCTGTGCTGAAAGCCAGTTACCGCGAGCCCGTGATCGCCTGGCGACGCCCGACAATCGACGAACGAAAGTGGGCGGAAGAGACGATCGCCGCCGGTGCCAAGAGTCCCTCGGACCTGTCGTTCATCTACGCGCAGCGGGCCATGCGGCTGGCTGACTATCCGGAAACAACTACGATTCCGCTGCACGTCCTGCGAATCGGCGACGTCTGCATCGGCACGATGCCGTGCGAAGTCTTCTGCGAAATCGGCCTCGAATTCAAACGCCGCTGTCCGATTCAACCGGCGTTCATGATCGAGCTGGCCCACGGCTACTTCGGCTACCTGCCGACCCCGCGCCAACTGAAACTCGGCGGCTACGAAACGTGGATCGGTACGAACAGGCTGGAACCCGCAGCCTCCGACAAGCTGCTGGCCAATCTGTTGGAGATGGCCGCCGAAGTGAAATAGCAGCGTGTCAAAGCCTACGGTGTCAGTGACGCGCAAACGAGACTCGTGTACACCGGTCCGGCCGGTCCCAGATCGGAGCGGTACAGTTCGAGCGCCGAAATCGTCACCGAACCGAAGTCGGCATCCGCGCGGGCTTGGATGTAGCCGGCCAACTCGTCGGGCGGCTTCGCCTTCACGCGGGCGAGCGTCAGATGCGGTTGAAACGGACGGGCTTCGCGGGCGAAGCCGAGTGCCTCGCAACGTCGTGCCAGTTGCTCAGCCATCCGAAGCAACGGGGCGGGATCGGCGAATCCGGCCCAGACCACGGTCGGATGAGTGATACGGGGAAAGACTCCCAGACCGCGCACTGCCAGTGCGTGGACCGTCTCCGTCGCGGCAACATCGTGCAGGATCTGCGTGAGCTCCGGCAGCAACGAGTCGTCCGTCTCGCCAAGAAACGCCAGCGTCACATGCAACTGGTCCGGGGCGACGGTTTTCAGCGCGGGTTGCAACATCGAGAGATGACGCAACACGGACGCGATGGAGTGGACGCTCGGGATACGGACGGCGATGAACGTTCGCATCAATGGACCTCGCGCGAGGAAACGGTGACAGGCTATCCGAAATGCCGCATTTCGGAAGGGCGCGGCATCTGCGAAGCCCGACTTACAGGGCAGAACGATGGGGGCAGAACGATGGAGGACAAATCATATGGTAGATGTGTGAGGAACTGGATCGCGTGATTGAGGACCATGTTCTTGATCTTCACGCGTTGTGATGATTCAGTCCAAATCGTTCTGCCCCCATCGTTCTGCCAAGCCCCGGATATGCGGTCGGCGATTTCGGAGTGCCTAAAACGGACGGCAGCCCCCGGAGTACACTCCGGGGGCTGCCGTGTGGTGCGCGTCGTTGGCGGACGGGCTGACCAAGTGCTTCAAGACATCACTCGTGCTTCAGGACATCACCTGGTGCTCGAAGCTGACGCCGTATTTCTTCATCTTCTTGTAGAGCGTGGTGCGGTTGATTCCGAGCGCATCGGCCGTCTCTTGGCGGTTCCAGCCGTGGGATTCGAGCGAGTCGAGGATCAGTTGCCGTTCGGGTGTGGCGAGGGCCGACTTCAGGTTGTTGCCGGCGACATTGGCCAGCCGGCCGCCGAAGTCGGAGAGCGGATCGTCACGCCGCAGGGCTTCGGGCAGGTCGTTTGGTCCGATCACCGGGGCCTTGGAGAGCACGACCGCCCGTTCGACGACGTTGACCAGTTCGCGGACATTGCCGGGCCAGCGGTAACGCTGCATCAGTTCGATCGCCTGGTGGTTGAATCCGGTCACGTGCCTGCCCGTTTGCTCGATGAATTCCTTCAGGTAGTGTTCGGCGAGCAACGGGATGTCGCTGATCCGTTCGCGCAGCGGCGGCTGTGTCAGCGTGACGACGTTGATGCGGTAGTACAGATCCTGCCGAAATTCGTTCTTGCGGACGGCTTCCTCCAGATCGATGTTCGTGGCGAGGATCATGCGGATGTCGACCTTGTGCGTCTTGTTCCCGCCGACCGGCTCGAAT
>JANMLE010001644.1:0-2512 GCA_031372385.1 Planctomycetota bacterium
CGTGCTGGTTGGCGCGGCCCGCGGGGGAATCTATTCTGGCCCCAGTCGCCCGGCAATCCTCTCTTCGGAGAATCGCACCATGTTGAACGCCCTGTCGTCCGTCAATCCTTCCGCCGCCTGTCGGCATCCGGTCCGCGATGCCCTGCGGGGCGCGCTGAGCATCGGCTGCCTGTTGGTCGTTGTCACGTTACCAAGCATCGCCGATGACAAGCCGTTCGCGCCCGACCTGGGATTCGCGTCGCTGTTTGACGGCAAGTCGCTCGCTGGTTGGTTGGCCGCGCCGAATGGCTACGCAGTCGAGGACGGAAACTTGGTCTGTGTGGCGGGGGGCAAGGGGAACCTGCTGACCGAGAAAGAGTACACCGACTTCGCGAGGAAGTTCGAATTCAAGCTGACGGCGGGCGCCAACAACGGACTGGGTGTGCGGTGTCCAAAGCAGTTGGAAGGCAACCTGCACTTGGACGGCATCGAACTGCAAATCCTCGATGACACCGCCGAGAAGTACAAGACCCTGAAGCCGTACCAGTACCACGGATCGGTGTATGGCATCGTCGCCGCCAAACAGGGGTCGCTGAAACCGCTGGGTGAGTGGAATCAACAACTCGTGACCGTCAAGGGGCGGCGAATCACGGTCGTCGTAAACGGCACGACGATTGTCGATGCGGATCTGGATGAGGCCGCGAAGTCGGGGACTCTCGACGGCCAGCCGCATCCGGGATTGAAACGTCCCAGCGGCCACGTCGGTTTCCTCGGGCATGGCGATCGAGTCGACTTCCGCCGGTTGCAAATCAAGGACTTGTCGCCGCTGACGCACACCGCGGATTCGCTCGACACCGTCAAGAAGCGTCTGGCCAGCAAGGAGGCTGTTCTGCTCGACGTGCGCGAGCCGTCCGAATGGAACGAAGCTCACATCGAAGGAGCGATCCCGCTCCCCAACAGCACGATCCAAAAAGGCGTCGATCAGGAAACACTGGCGAAGCTGCTTCCCAAGGACAGGATCATCTACACCCATTGCCGCGCCGGAGCCCGGGCTCTGGCCGCCTGCGAAGAGCTCAAGCAGTTCGGTTACGACGTCCGCCCGTTGAAGCCGGGCATCCAGCAATTGCTCGACGCCGGATTTCCCAGGGCGAAATAGCATCAAACAGTTCTCCCCTCGCCTCTCGAACGGAGTGACGATGAGTTCCCGAACCGCATGGTCTCTGGTTTTGACAGCAGTTCTCACAGCGTCGTCCGGCCGCGCGCACGCGGTGGACGACGCCCCATCAAAGGCCGTTGCCAAGTCCCGGCCCAACATCGTGCTGATCTACGCCGATGACATCGGGTACGGCGATCTGAGTTGCTACGGGGCGACCAAGGTTCAGACGCCGCATGTCGACCGCGCCGCACGCGGGGGCCTGCGGTTCGTGGATGGACACTCCGCATCGGCCACGTGTACCCCGTCGCGATATGCCATGATGACCGGCGAATACGCCTGGCGCAAGAAGGGGACGGGGGTCTTGCCGGGTGACGCGACACTCATCATCGAACCGGGCCGGATGACACTCGCCTCCGTCTTGAAACAGGCGGGCTATCGCACGGGGGTCGTCGGCAAGTGGCATCTCGGTCTGGGTCGCGCCGGCATGGATTGGAACGGCGAGATCAAGCCCGGACCGCTCGACATCGGCTTTGACGAGTGCTTCCTCATGCCGGCCACCGGAGACCGCGTGCCGTGCGTCTACGTCGACAATCTCCGGGTGCTGGGCCTCGACCCACAAAACCCGATCCAGGTGCGGTTCGGACAAAAGATCGGCGACGAGCCGACGGGCAAGGAGCATCCCGAACTCCTGTCGATGCATCCCAGCCACGGACATGACCAGACGATCGTCAACGGAGTCAGCCGCATCGGCTACATGACCGGCGGCAAGTCGGCGCGCTGGATCGATCAGGACATGGCCGACGTGTTCGTCGATCGCGCCAAGTCGTTCGTGACGCGCCACGTCGCCGCGAAGCCGGGCGAGCCGTTCTTCCTTTATCTCGCCACGCACGACATTCACGTCCCGCGCCTGCCGCATTTGCGCTTCGCCGGCAAGAGTGGCCTCGGCCCGCGCGGCGATGCCCTGTTGCAGTTCGACTGGTGTGTCGGCGAGATGCTCGACCATCTCGACAAGCACAAGCTGACTGACAACACACTCGTCATCATCTCCAGCGACAACGGCCCGGTGATTGACGACGGCTACCAGGACGACGCCGCCGCCAAGCTGAACGGCCACAAGCCGTCGGGGCCGTTGCGCGGCGGCAAGTACAGCAACTTCGAAGGGGGAACCCGCGTGCCGTTCATCGTCCGCTGGCCCGGCCGCGTGCAGCCCGGCGTCTCCAATGCGCTCGTCTGCCAGATCGATTTCCTTGCGAGTGTCGCCGCGCTGACCGGCCAGACATTCGACAAGTCGTCGGCCCCCGACACTCAGAACATTCTCGCCGCCCTGCTGGGTGATTCTCCCCAAGGTCGCGACACGCTCGTCGAACACGCCGGCGT
>JANMLE010001662.1:0-5089 GCA_031372385.1 Planctomycetota bacterium
GGCGGAGCGACGGGACTACGGTAGTCCCGTCGCTCCGCCGACGGGACGCGAAACGCGATCGATCACGCGACGCGGCGTTCCGGAATGGGCCGCCCTTCGAGGATCGCCTTGATCAGGCAACCGCGGGCGATGGCGAATCGGGGATTGGCCGACAGGCGCGTTTGAGCGACCCGAACCGGCCAGCCAGCCTCGTTCCAAGCATACTGGAACAGGCTCTGAAATCTGTCGGACATCGTGATCCCGCCGGTGCAAGCCACGCTCGTCGGTTGCTGCATCAGCCGAATCGAACCTTCCGACATGAGCGATTCCCTGGCTTCGGTCAGGATCGCCGTGAGGACTCGCAGGAAGTTTCGTTCCCATGCCGCCCGCTGTGATTCGCCCGCTTCGCCGCCGGGTTTGGCCGACGATTCAGCGGCCTCCTCTTGGAATGCTTCCACCAGTTCGCCAAGACGTCCGGGGATCGTGCAACGCGCCAGTTCGCGCCCGCAATGGATCACACCGACTTCGCAACAAGTGGCACCCAGTGAGATCCCGAACCCCGAGAACGAAGCACACGCAAGCTCCGCCAGGACGACCGCCTGTCCGGACGAGATCAGTCGCGGAGTGTAGCCGCGCAGCGCGACCAGTTGCTGCAGGAACCGAACATCGAGCGACTCGGTGTCGCCCACCAATCCATAGCCGCCGGGGACCGTCATGCAGCAGGGCGTGCCGCGCTCATTCGCGGCCGGCAGGATTGACTCGACCATCAGTGACAGGATCTGGCGCGCGACCGGATCGGCCGTCGGCAGCCGACCTTCGCGAAGCAACGGGATCACCGGCAGATCGAGCATCGCCCCGCAATCGATGGCATCGTCACCAAACACAACGAGGTCGTCGCCGCAGGTGCCATGACGGGCTTGGGCGTGTTCCACCAGGCGACGGTGTCCCGGCGTGTCTTTCAACACCAGGTACGACGTGCGGCAGCGGCGCGCCACCAGGTCGCCGCCGGAGTCGCGAATGGAACGAAATTCTGTGGTCCCCAGATCCAGGCCGACGCTCATGGTTGCCCTCCTTGCAGATGACGAAGGGCATCGGTGACGGGTGTCGTGCTGTGCGAACTGCCGTGCTTCAATTCGGTCGCGGCGGGCGCGACGGACTGACTGGACTTCGCCTTGGCAGCGGCCGCCGCGGCGACTGTCTTTTCACCGGCCCGCCGACGCAGAAAGTGCGGCTTGTCGGGCCGGCTGCTATGAGAATCGTCGAACTCGTCGATGACCTCTTCCTCATGGATAATCTCTTCCGTCTCCGGTTTTGAAACGGATTTGGCGGGAATGTGTACTTGGTCCATTGGCTGGCTGATCGCGAAGTGGGGGCCTTGTTCCAGCGGACGGGTGACGGCTTGGTCGACCCGATAGACCGGCGGCGCGATGATCCGTCCCTGCAGGATGATGTGCGGTGGAAACTCGGGCCGCTCTTCACGGATCGGCAGTGTGTTGCCAAGCAATTGATCGAACCAGGCCGCGGCCGACGGTGCGTCAGCTTGCAGTGTCCCGATGGTGGCGGACTCGGCGCCGGTTGAACTGATTGACGTCGCATCGGCGGGAAGGTTGGCAGCCTTTTGAAGAAGCCGTGGCACGGACACCTCGTCCGTGGTTTCCAGTTGGAATTCGCTCGGACGAGGCGTCCGACCTACGTTTTTCAACAGGCTGCCAGGCGGCGAGATCGCGGCGACGTCCGCCAGCAGTTCCGTGGCTTCCGCCGCCATCGGCAACTCGGCCGACGCGGTCCATTGCTGTTGCTGTTGTTCGTATTGCTGCTCGTGTTCCTGATCGTGCGACTGATCGTATTGCTGATCGTGTTCCTGGTGCGGTTCCTGATCGTATTGCTGATTGTGCTGCTCTGCGGATTCGAGCGGCGAGTCCACGCCAGCCGGTGGGGCGACTTGTCGATCGAAGTGACGGCGCGTCAGCAGCGCCAGTCCGATCAGCAATCCCACACAGGCGACAATTCCCAGCATGTGCATCAATGAGAACGACGACGCTTTCCCGGCGTTGGCCGAGTCCAGATCCGCGTCTTCGTCCAGTTCCTCATTCCCGGTGAGTGCCGACCGTGACCCCTTCGAGCCGGCCGCGCCATTCGACGACGTGGCGTTCGAGTTTCCCGCCAGCGGCTTGTGATTCAGATCCCGACCCTGCGCGGCGGGCTCAGTGGGCTCGGTGTCCGGCCCGGTCGACAACTGGCTGGAGGAACTGATTCGTGGCTGACCCGAGAACGGAAGCGTCGCGATGCGCGGCGGCGTGCTCACGAGCGGCATCTGATTCGACGGAGACGGGTTGTCCAATCGTTCACCTGTCGGCGGATCAATCGGATTGGCCGATTGGATCGGCGCAGGAATCCGCGCTTGATCCAGAGTCGCCGGGGGCTGAGCCGTCTGCATCGAGTCGCGCCAACCGCGAGACATCAGCGGGGGCAACTGGCCGACGTTGCGCAGTTCGGCGGACTGTCCCGACGGGCCGCCGATCAGCGAGGGCAATGCTCCGGACGCGATCTCCGAATCGTACGGAATGGGCAGCGTCGGCAGCTTGTTGCGGTTGACGGCGTTCCGGGGAAAGATCAGCACCGAACCGTCCGACAGCGACGCCTGAACCGGCTGCGTGGCCGCGCCCTGCGAGAGCAGTCGCTCGGGCCCGATCACGCGCACGGACTCGGCCAGTTCGACGGGTTGGGCGAGCATCTGCACCACGCGGGACAACTGGGCGTGTTCGTGTTTGATCTTCACGATCACCGGCCGGTCGAGCACATTCACAAACGCCACTTGAACGCCGGTCGGATCCGATCCCCTGACCGCGATCGCAGCCTCTTTCTCATACTGGGGGCGAAGCTGAGGAGGAGAGTCATACATCCTGACGATGGCCGCCTGCGTGCGCTTGGACTCGACGACGAGCAGGTCGCCGGCCAACAGCGGACTGTCGGACTGCGTCGTGAAGAAGGTGCGCTCGACGATCCGGTCTTGTCGAATGACGCGAATGCTCCCTGACGCTTCGTCCGTCAGCCCCCCCGCGCGGCGGACCACCGACTTCAGCGTGAGAAATGGTCCCTCGACCCGGTAGACACCCGGCTTGGCGATCTCGCCGAGGATGCCAACATACGTCTCACCAGAGTTGGCGGGATTCCACGTGATCACCTTGGCGTTCGATCCGGTCCCCTGCGCCCGCGCATCGGCGGCAATCAACGCGCAAAGCACGATCCCCAGCCACGGAATGCAGCGCGTCGTCCATCGGAACATTCTGCCGCCTCGCCTATTCATTACGGTCCCTACGCGCGGACTTCTCCACACATCGGGAGTAATCGGCACGGGCGGCACTCGGCATCCATCAAAAACGGCGACGAAACCCCGACCGGCAAGTACGGCCGGTGGGTGCGTTGGGGGATAGTGGGTAGTGGTTAGTCGGTAGTGGATAGTCGGTAGTGGATAGTCGGTAGTGGATAGTCGGTAGTGGATAGTCGGTAGTGGATAGTGGATAGTGGACAGCGTGGAGTGCGGAGCGGGAAGCAGATCGACCGGAACCTCACTTCACCCTTCACCCCTCACCCTTCACTCTTCCTCAACGCCATGCCACACTCACTCCGCCTGCTGTTGATTCCCGCCGTGCTGCTGACTCTCAACGCCTCTCACTTGGAGGCCGGGGCCGACGGACCAACGGGCGAGCAGATCTACAAGACGCTCTGCGCGACGTGTCACGGGGCGACCGGCCAGGGGGACAACAAGCACTACCCGCAACCGTTGGCGGGCGACCGGTCGGTCCGCGAATTGGCCGAGTACATCGACAAGACGATGCCCGAGAAGGAGCCCGAGAAATGCGTCGGCGAGGAGGCTCGCAAAGTCGCCGAGTACATCCACGGCGCGTTCTATTCGCCGATCTCCCAGGCCCGGATCAGGCCGCCGCGGATTGAGTTGTCGCGGCTGACCGTCCGGCAGTATCGGAACTCGATCTCGGATCTGATCGGCAGCTTCCGCGGCACCGAAACTTGGACGAACGAACGCGGGCTGCGGGCCGAGTACTTCAAGACCCGCCGCCAACGGAAAGAAGACCGCGCGTTCGAGAGGACCGACCCCGTCGTCAGCTTTGATTTCGGCGAGGCGAGTCCCGACTCGCAGCAGATCAAGCCGGAAGAATTCGCGATCAAGTGGGAGGGTTCGGTGTTCGCCCCCGACAGCGGTGAATACGAGTTCATTCTGCTGACCGAAAACGGCGCGCGGCTGTGGGTCAATGACAACCGCCGGCCGTTGATCGACGCGGCGGTGAAGTCGGGCAAGAACGTCACCGAGCGGCGCGAGTCGATCCAGTTGCTCGGCGGCCGCGCCTACCCGCTGCGGCTGGAAGTCTTCAAGTCGAAGGAAGCGAAGGAAAAGCGGGCCTCGATCGTCTTGAAGTGGAAGCAGCCGCATCGGACCGATGAGACCATTCCGCAACGCTGTTTGTTGCCGCAGCGCCTGCCGGAAACATTCATCGTTCAAACGCCATTCCCGCCCGATGATCGCAGCATGGGCTATGAACGGGGGACGTCCGTCTCCAAAGACTGGGAGCAGGCAACCACCGATGCCGCCGTCGAAGTCGCCGCAGGTGTCAATGAGAACCTCAACGACTTGGCGGGGACGCGGAACGACGCCAACGATCGCCCGCAACGGCTCCGCGACTTCTGTGCTCGCTTTGCCGAACGGGCCTTCCGCCGCCCGTTGACGGATGAGCAAAAGGCGTTGTTCATCAATCGCCAGTTCGATGAAGCGCCGACTCCGGAGTTGGCCGTGCAACGGGTCGTCTTGCTGGTCCTGCAATCACCGCGGTTCCTGTTCCCGGAGCTCAGTGCGGCGGAGCGCAATGCCCGTGTCACCGCACGCGATGGACACGTCGTCGCCAGTCGACTCGCGCTGGCGCTGTGGGATTCGTTGCCGGATGAACAGTTGACGAAGGCGGCCGAGTCCGGACAGTTGGCGACGCCCGATCAGGTCCGAACCGAAGCCGCGCGGATGGCGTCCACCCCGCGGGCCCGCGACAAGCTGCGCGCGTTCCTGTTGCAGTGGCTGAAGGTCGACCACTTCGCCGACATC
>JANMLE010000686.1:0-1632 GCA_031372385.1 Planctomycetota bacterium
GCCGAGCGACTCGAATCCAAAACCGACTTCGCGGAACAGGCCACCGCTGGAATTGTCGTAGTCGTAGAAGGCGTTCGCTCCAAAGATTCGATCCCAACGCTGCGCGTAGTAGCGGATGCCGCCGCCCAGGTTCATACCCCAGCCATCGCTGGCGGCGCGGAATCCCCGCAGGCTTCCGAAAACCATCGCATTGTTGATGAAGCCATACGGCATGATTTCCAGCGGCACAATGGTCTCGGTCCGTCCCACGGCCGGACCGGTCGAAACGCCGGCTCGAAACAGCGTGCCGTACGCTTCACCCGTGCGTCCGCTGAACTGATCTCCAAACAACAGGCTGTCCTGCACGGCGTCACCGAACTGAGTCTGTGCCCCATCCGGCGCGACATGCATGGAGCTTGGATCGTGCATGGTGCCCGGATCATGTGGCGACTGCGCCCGAAAGACCTCGGGCCGCCGCAACAGGGGCACGGGCTCTGGATCGTCTTGTCCGAGACCGGTCTGCGCGAAGAGCGCCAGTGCCAGCCCAAGGCCAAGCCAGAGCATGCACCTGACGACCGAAGTCGTTCGGACAAAGAGCCGCTGTGTCGACACGTACATCGAGTCACCTCTGCGGTTACGTAGGGACGCGGACGGACCGCGACCGAAACCGGATGGGGGCGAGCAAACAAAGATGTGAATTGGGAGAAACGGACGGCGGGTTGTAGCTGCGGAGAAAAACCGGATCAATCCGAATCAAGACCGCCTGTTGCTGTAACTCCCTGTTTTGGACTGTTTTCTTTGAAAAAGGCGGGCCTGCCACCGACCCGACTTCAGGGAATCGGCACGACCTGCCGCTCCAATGTCCCGGATGGCGGGCTTGAACATCGTCCATGTCCTCGTTGACGTCGCATTCGCTCCCGAAGTCGGCCTGTCAGCGGTATCATCCCCGCTCCAAACCGATGCCGGACGTGACCGACAAAAGTCCCCGTAGCACGGACGCCTCGTCCGTGCGTCTGAAATCGCCCATGACATTCGCGCACGGACGAGGCGTCCGTGCTACGAAACGTTGTCCAAGCGACTCTTGTCGGTCACGTCATGTCGTGCGCACACCAAGGAGAATCAACCGATGGCTGAGCAGGTCTATCTCGCAATCGATCTGGGGGCGGAGAGTGGCCGAGTCATGGCCGGTCTGTTCGACGGCCGACAGGTCCGGCTCGAAGAATTGCACCGGTTTCCCAATGGTCCCGTCCAAGTGGCGGAGACCATGCGCTGGGATCTGCTGCGGCTGTGGTCCGAGATTCAATTGGGACTGGCCAAGGCCGCGGCGCGGTTCGGCCAGAACATCACGTCCGTCGGCGTCGACACATGGGGAGTTGATTTCGTCCTGCTGTCGAAGACGGGGGAAATGCTCGGTCAGGCGTATCACTATCGCGATCGTCGTACTCAGGGCGTGATGGAGCAGACATTCCAACAGGTGCCGCGCGGCGAGATCTTCGCGCAGTCCGGCCTGCAGTTCATGGAGATCAATTCGCTGTACCAATTGGTCGCCATGAACCAGACCAACGGTCCGCTCGTCCAGCAGGCGGATCGATTCTTGATGATTCCCGACTTCTTCAACTGGCTGCTGTCGGGCAGTCGCGTGGTGGAGTTCAC
>JANMLE010001681.1:0-1509 GCA_031372385.1 Planctomycetota bacterium
GTTTTGTCAGGGCAATCGCCTTCGTGAGTCTGGGACATCCGTAGGGTGGGACCAGCGGCGCTTCGCCGCGCCGGCCCATCATCTCGCCAGCGAAGTCATCATGGTGGGCCGGCGCTCGAAGCGAGCTGGTCCCACCCTACGTTGAAAAAGGCGAAGGCCCTGTTTGTCAGCCGAACTTCGCGCGGGACGCTTCCAGCATCGTGTCGAACAGCTTGCGTTGGGCGAGCAGTTCGGCGGCCGGATCCTTGGGGACTTCACCTTCTTCGAGCATCAGCCAGCCCGAGTAGTCCAACTTCACGAACAGGTCCAGCAACTGTTGGTGCGGGTAAGCCTTCGATTCCAGCCGGTGGATGTGGACCGTCTCGCCGAACCGGGATTTGACCAGGTTGAAATTGTGCTCCAGTCCCGGCTCCTCCAAGTCCTGCGGATTCGAGTTCCAGCAGACCGCCACGTTCGGGTTGTCGGCGACATCCATGATCGCCTTGATCGTTGGCAACTGGCAGCACTGGCCGTGGACCTCCAGCCGGATCTGCTGACCGAACCCGTCCGCGAATTCGGCGACCTGGTTCAGCGACTTGCCGATCTGCTCGATCGTCTTCTCGCGCGGCACATCTTTTTGGAACGAGTCCGGTTTGACTTTGACTCCCGAGCCGCCGACGTCATGACTGAGCACGATGAACGCCTTCGTCGCCTCGATCGCCTTCTTGAGCGTTTCGGCGTCGGGGCTGTCGTAGCGCTCGTTGCTGCCGATGCCGACGCATTTGACATCGCTGTCGGCGAACCGCTTGCGCACGTCGGTTCGCTCGGCTTCCTTCAGGCTCGGCTCGACACCGTGCTTGTGCGTCGTGCGCAGTTCCACGCCGAGCGTGCCGGCCTGGGTGCAGTTCTCGATCAGCGTCGGCAGATCCCAGTCCTTGCCCCACTGGTACGTGACCAGTCCGAACCGGATCTCCGCCCCTTTGTGCTCCTGCGCGAAGGCAATGCGGGGCTGCCAGAGTGAACCTGCCGCCAGCGAAGCACCGACTGCGGCGACACCGAGAAACTCACGTCGGGAGAACTGCGACATTGGAGATCCTTTCAAGGGGATGATGGGGAAAGTGGAAAGTGGTCGGTGCAAACTGCAAGTTGAAAGGCAATCCGATCCGACGTCGAAGATGCCGGACGACAGGCCAGGGAACCTGTTTGTGAAAGGAGCCATCATGGCCGTTCTGCCACTTTCAGTAGTTCCAAGTTTGCAGATTTCGCATTTGCATTTACTCCGAAGGAGTTGCGTCTCATAGCCTAGGGTTGCGAGCGAAGCGAGGGAAAAGGTTCAACCCAACCATGTACCCCAACGGGGTTCCGTCATCGGTGTTTCTCGAAGGACGCAACCCTTTCAGGGTAGATGGACACGCGACTCTCTTTCCCAGGGTAGCCCGCCTGCGCGGGCAACCCTGGGCTATGAGACGCAACTCCTTCGGAGTAAAGACACCACCGTTCACGCCCAAACTTGGAACTACTGACTTTGCA
>JANMLE010001688.1:0-1160 GCA_031372385.1 Planctomycetota bacterium
ACCGTGTTTACCTCGGTGGCTCGACGGCTTCTGCACTACTCTTGGCCCCCAACAATCAATTCAAGTAGTGCAGAAGCCGTCGAGCCACCGGGACAAGCCCAGTGGCGGGGAAGCGAACTCGTGCCGCTCGCCTTGGTGACCGAACAAGGATCATGGTGATGCGAACACTGACGGTGTTTGTCTGTTTGGTGGTTTCCGCAAGAGACGGTTTGGCCGACGAGACGTCGCCGCCGGCGCGACCATCCGGCGATGCCGTCATCCGTGCTGCCGTCGGTGACTCCGAGATCGTCATCACCACCACGTCGCGCCTGGCGGGTGCCATTCATTCGCTGACGTGGAACGGACGGGAATTCATCAACAGTGCCGACCACGGGCGGCAGTTACAGTCGGCGTCGAACTTCGATGCGGGATCGCGCTTCACACCGGAAACCTTCAACCCGACTGAAGCGGGTTCCGTCGACGACGGGGCCGGGCCGAAGTCATCGAGCCGGCTGCTGCATCTGATCGCGAAAGACAACCTGCTGCAGTCGACCACGCAGATGGCGTTCTGGCTGTCACCCACCGGAACGTCACAGGGGAATCCGGCGAAGAACACCACCGTGCTGTCGGATCACCTGCTGACCAAGCGAGTCCGCATCGGATACAAGGATCTGCCGCATGTCATTCAGTACGACGTCACCTTCGGCATTCCGGTCGGCGAGCGACACACGTTCGCACAGTTTGAAGCCGTCACCGGGTACATGCCGCCCGAGTTCGACACGTTCTGGAAGTTCAACGCGCCGACGGGGGAACTCGAACCGCTCAGCGACGGTCCCGGAGAGCAACCGCATCCCGTCGTGCTCGCGACGACCAGCGGCTCGCACGCCATGGGAGTTTTCTCGCCCGACCAGCCGTCCCGCGGCTTCGAGTCTGCCGGCTACGGACGCTTCCGCTTTGGGGCCGAGAAAGTCGTGAAATGGAACTGCGTCTTCCGGCTGCGCGACAACACACGCGGCATCGCGGCGGGAGACTATTCGTTCCGCAACTTCATCGTCGTCGGGGATCTCGCCACGGTGAAGGCTGCGCTGCTCTCGTTGCATCGTGAGTTTGCGCGGGGCGCTGGAGCGCGATGACAATGAAAAGGAGCGGACGAATCAGCTTTCGGCTTGTCGGCTGACGGC
>JANMLE010001689.1:0-1271 GCA_031372385.1 Planctomycetota bacterium
CCCCGACCGCGTGTCTCAAGCCGGGGTGGCCTGGGTGTTCCCCCCCGGCCGGGGGGGGGGCCCCAGGGGACTACAGTAGACGGGACTACGGTAGGTTTGCCGGGCTCAATCATTCCCGCAGGAAAATCGCCATGTTTGAACCAACGACATCGTCGACGGATCTTGTCCCGCCCATTATTTCGCGGCGCGACCTGCTGACGCGCTGTGGCATGGGCTTCGGCATGGTGGGGCTGGCCGGACTGCTCGCCGACGACGGGACTCTGGTCGCCCAGGATGCCGGGTCCGGCACTGATCCGCTGGCTCCCAAGCGGCCCCATTTTTCCGGGCGGGCCAAGCATGTCGTGCATCTGTTCATGAACGGCGGGCCGTCGCAGGTCGACACGTTCGATCCGAAGCCGAAGCTCGACGAGTTTCACGGCAAACCGCTTCCCTCATCGAATCTGCGCACCGAACGCAAGACCGGTGCGGCGATGCGTTCGCCGTTCAAGTTTGAAAGGCGCGGCCGGAGCGGCATTGAAGTCAGCGAACTGTTCGCCAAGACGGCCGCGCACATCGACGACATGGCGGTGATTCGGTCGATGCACGCCGAAGTCCCCAATCACGAGCCGTCGCTGATGCTGATGAACTGCGGCGATGGCCGGTTGCCGCGACCCAGCATGGGAGCCTGGGTCACTTACGGGCTCGGCACTGAAAACCGCAACCTGCCCGGATTCGTCGTGATGTGCCCCGGCGGCTATCCGATCGTCGCGACCCAGAACTGGCGATCGTCGTTCCTGCCGGGTGCCTGTCAGGGAACGTATCTCGACACCAATCACGCCGATGTCGACAAGCTGATCGCCAACATTCGCAACACGCGGCTGTCGCTGGACGAACAGCGTCGTCAACTCGACTTGGTGAAGAAGTTGAATGAGCTGCACGCCCGGGAACGCCAGCACGCGCCGCTGCTCGAAGCCCGCATCCAGTCGTTTGAACTCGCCTACCGGATGCAGAGCGAAGCGGCCGAGGCGTTCGATCTGAAGCGCGAGCCGGAACACGCGCGAGAACTCTACGGCAGCGGCATTCACGGCCGTCAGTTGCTGACCGCGCGGCGGCTGATCGAGCGGGGCGTGCGCTTCATTCAAATCTGGAGCGGCGCGGGGCAACCGTGGGACAATCACGACGGCTTGCAGGCCCAGCATCAGAAGTTGGCCGCCGATTGGGACGGCCCGATCGCGGCCTTCATGACCGATCTGAAACAGCGGGGCCTGTTCGACGAGACACTGATCCTGTGG
>JANMLE010001698.1:0-2483 GCA_031372385.1 Planctomycetota bacterium
AAGACTCCGCCGCCGGACATCAAGACAGAGGATTGAGTGGCTAGCCGAACAGCCGCCGTGGCCAGGGGGTGGGGTGTCTTTTTCATGCCGCACAGTCTCGTTTTGAGCGTTATTGTGCGACGTCGTGCGGCATGAAAAAGACTCCCGACCCCTTCTCGGATAGCCTCTCAGAAATCGCCGATGACTTCGCCGCCGTCCATCGTCCCCAATGCCTGCCAGGTGGCCAGGTTGAGGTTGTTGTTGACGAACCGCACGGCCCCGTCGCCCATCAGGACATGCACGCCGCCGATATGCCGGCTGCGGGCAATCGCCTGCTGATTCCCTCCGCCGGAGCACGGCATCATCGGATCGGTGTTGGCGGCGGCGGGGCCGCAGAAGTTGTTGATGTCGGGGGTTCTGCTATTCGGCGTGTTGAGCGTCATGAATTGAAAGGAGACGAAATTCGGATCGTCGTTGAAGACGTCTCCCCGAATGTCCCACGGACCAGTGGCGCTGTCGTTGCGGGCCATCAGGATCTCGGACATCAGCAGCGTGTTCGAGGTGCCATCCGTGAAATCGGCGAACCGGCTGGAACGGGGCGTTGCCGGATTGTCATTAAGATAGCCGAAGGGAGCCTTGGAGACCGGAGCCGCGATCTGAGGCCGGGTGACATTTCCCCAGTTGACGACATACGAACCCCGCGACCGCCAGTACGTGTCACCCTGCCAATAGCCTTCCTTGTCACTCGGACACGAGTAAATCGGCAACCGCTTGGCGATCACACCGGTCAGCGTATTCTGAACGCAGTTGGGCGCCTGCCAGAATCCGAGGGCGAAGTTATACGAGTTGTACATGGGGGCCTGATCCAGGTACGGCCAGAGGCTGACGATGAACGTGTGACGGGGAATCGTCGTGGCGGCGAACGGCAGGACGTTGCTGGTGTCGTGGTAGTTGTGCATCGCCAACCCCCACTGCTTCAGTTGATTCTTGCACTGAGTGCGGCGGGCAGCCTCGCGCGCCTGCTGCACCGCCGGCAACAGCAGGGCGATCAGAACGGCGATGATCGCGATCACCACCAGCAACTCAATCAGCGTGAAACCTCGACGACGTGCGTGTGACATGACAAACCTCCCGAAAGACATGGGAAAACATCCCCCAAAAGAAGTGGGGGGACGTGAAGACACTAAGACGCCCGCAACCGGGTTGTCAAGAGACGTCATTGACTGAGGCAAACAGCTTCCGCCACTGGCGTCGCTCGTCGGCCACGGACTAGAATCCGCCGCATGCCATCCCATCTGACACTGCTGCTGGGCGATGCGGGAGCCGGGAAGACCGGGCGATTGCTGACGGAGTATCGCGCGGCGCTGCGGCGGGCGCGCGAGCGGCGCCGGCCCGGAACCGTTCTCTGGTTGGCACCGACGCACCGGGCGCGGCAGGCGATCGTCGAGCGGTTGCTGGATGCCAACGATCCGGTGCAACTCGAACCGCGGGTGCTGACCTTCGACCTCTTCGCCGAACAGATCCTGGCGGCGGCGGGTCGGCCGGCAACGCTGATGTCACCCGTGATGAAACGGTTGCTGCTGCGGCGCATCGTGGGGGAACTGGGGCAAAGCGACCAGCTTGTCAACTTCGCATCCGTCACGCAGACCACGGGGTTTCTCGATGTGGTCTCGTCGTTCATTTCTGAGTTGAAGCGTGAGGAGATCTGGCCGGAAACGTTTCTGGAAGCCTGCTCGCACGGACCCGCCACACGGGCCAAGCGCGATCGGGAACTCGGGCTGATCTATGCCAGGTATCAACAGCATCTGGCCCGACAAAACTGGTACGACAACGAAGGCCGGTTCTGGCTGGCGCGGACCGCTCTGAATGAGGGAGTGCGCGGACCGTTTGCGAACGTCGAGTTCCTGGTCGTCGACGGCTTCGCGGACTTCACCCAGACACAGCACGAAATCCTCGGCCGGCTGATGGAATGGATTCCGCAGGCGGTCATCTCGCTCCCACATGACGGCAGTTCGGACGGAACTTCGTCGTCGACAGCGGCCCCGTCGACCCGGCCCGAATTGTTTGACAAACCCAAGTCCACTGTCGACCGCATTCGTCGACATCTTCCGCCGGGGACAACTTGCCAGACGGAACACCTGATCGCCGATCGGTCCCGTTGGCCGGCAGGTTTGCGTGTCGTGGCCCAGTCGCTGTTTGCCAATCCCCGCGCGGTTACTCCGTCCGTTGACGGGGAGGGTCTGGAAGTGATCGCGGCGACCGGGCCGCTCGGCGAGTGTCAGGCGGTCGCCCTGCGGATCAAGACGTTGCTGACCGGGGGAACGCCGCCATCGCGGATTGTCGTGGCGGTCCGCTCGGTCTCTGAGACCGGTCCGGTCTGGCGGGAGTATCTCGACCAGGCCGGCGTCCCCGTCTGGTGCGAAGCGGGCTCGCCGCTCGCCGGCAGCCCGATGATCAAGGCGCTGTTCTCGGTCCTGCAATTGGAACTCGAAGACTGGCCGTTC
>JANMLE010001789.1:0-11958 GCA_031372385.1 Planctomycetota bacterium
ATTCCCGTCTCGTTGTTAGGCGAAGAACCATGAGCATCGGAAATACCGATGAACAAACGGATGAGTTTTTGAACTGGTGCGATTCACTTACGACGCGCGACTACGTTGATGGCCTGTCGGCAATGATTGACCGTGCGACACCGGGACAGCGATCAAGACTGCACCAGTTATTGCCAGCTCAGTACTTCGCGCCAGATCGAGCGGTCACTGCTGGTCAGTTGGCGAGATTGGCCGAGATACCTGGTGGAATGCCGACCGTCAATTTGATGTACGGACGACTCGGCCGGCTGTTCTGTGAATCGGATGTCCCAGCCAACAACGCTGAGATTGAGGAGGCCGACCACAGATGGTGGCACGTATGGTCGAATGGTCAGCCATCTGCAGTAGGGTTCCTATGGACGATGCGATCGCAAGTCGCCGAGGCAATGGAGTTGCTTGGTTGGGTTTCTCCCTCAGAGACACGATTGCCCGATGAAGTGGTGGTCACAAAGAAATATGTCGAAGGCTCCGTTCGTCGCGTGATCGTGAACGCCTACGAGCGAGATCGAGCCGCGAGGCAAGCATGCATTGACCACTTCGGTGCAGATTGTGTCGTCTGTGGTTTCAACTTCGGAAAGGCGTATGGCGTCGATGTCGCCGACTTCATTCATGTGCATCACCTCAGACTACTCTCGGAGATCGCAGAGGAATACGAGGTTGATCCGATTGCTGATCTGAGGCCGGTTTGTCCCAACTGTCATGCCATGATCCATCACGGTGGTGAGAATCGAAGCATCGAAGCCGTGAGAGACATGTTCAATCCGAAACTGCGTGATTTTCTGTCCATTCTGAATTCTGACTCCTGACTTCTGGCCCCTCTCAGGCGAAACCGACAAGCTACACAACTGCTTTCTGAACTGTCTCACGCCGGGACCGCGCCGTATGCACGCGCTGGCTCTGCTGGTCGATTTCAGCGACAACACTGGAAATCGGCCCAAGGCCGACTTTCAAAAACTGCTGTTCGATGCGACCAACCCCAATTCCATGACGAGCTACTACTCGAAAATCTCGGGGGGAAGGATCACGGTGACGGGCGACGTGAAGGACTGGATGCGCGCGCCGAAGAAGTACACCGATTACACCGACGGCGACAGCGGCATGAGTTCCAACTTTCCGCATAACACTCCCGGCCTGCTGCAAGACATGCTGACGAAGTTTTGTGCCACCGACACTCTGACGCGATTCGACACCGATGGAGACGGCTACGTCGATGGAATCTTTTTGATTCATGCCGGAACGGGAGCCGAGGCGGAACGGGATGTCGCCAAAAGAAAGGGGATGATCTGGTCGCACAAATGGGTGCTTCCGACTCCTTTTTTAAACGGGGGAGTCAAAGTGTTCGCCTACTCCACCGAACCGGAAGACGGTCGGGTGGGAGTGTTCGCCCACGAGTTCGGTCACGTTCTGGGCCTGCCCGATCTCTATGACACCACGAACCGTTCGGAAGGTGTTGGTGAATGGTGCCTGATGGGAGCGGGGTCGTGGGCCGGTGGTGGTGACACTCCGAGTCGAATGTCGCCCTGGTGCTTGGATCGGCTGGGACTGCTCAAACCCCAAAACGTCGCCGCAGCGGGAACGCTGACCATCCCCACTCTCGAAGCCGATCCGCGCGCCTGTTACCGAATCTCGATCGGCGGCGCGACCGGTCCCGAATACTTCCTGATCGAGAACCGGCAGCAATCCGGGATGGATATCGGCTTGCAAAGCCAAAAGCCTAGGGTTCCAAGTGGGAACCTGTCAGAAGTTGCGGCGAGCGATTCGGACGTTTGCACCAGCGAACCGGGAAAGCGACAGAAACGGGGGGCGGATGGCGGGGCTCGACCGACAGAACCGAAGGGGCCGGGGGACTTCGCCGCGGCACTGGTGATGATTGCCGGACTGCCGCTGTCGGATGCCGAGAAGGCCGAAGCTGTGCGGCGGTTGTTGGGGAGTGGAACGCCGGGAGGGTGGGGTTCGGGACTGAAGCGGTTGAATTCGGAACCGTCCCGCCATCGTCCATGATTTTGAACGCCAAAATGGATTTTCTTCGGGCGGGGGTTTGATTGTGGCGGGGCGGGGATTCCCAAACCATCCCGCCAACGGGGCGCGTCAATGCGCGGGTTTTGAAAATTGGTGCGACGGGGGAAACGCCGGGACGCCGGACAGGTGATGGGAACAAGAAATGAAACCGACTCCCGATGAGGATTGGCGGCGGAAGCGATGGCCGATTCCGCCCGAAGTCTGGCAGATCCTTCAATTGCGACTGTGGGACACTGTGAAGAAACCGCGCACGTCCGCATCTCGACGGAAGGGGGCTTTGAAGCTCCTGCGCGACATCAACGAACGGAGGCGCGGACCATGATTCAACCGACAGAATGCGACGATTTGCTACGTCTGACGCCACGGCAAGAAACGGCGGTTGAACTGCTGTTGGCGGGGAAGAGTGACGCGGCGACGGCGGAAGCGCTCGGCATCCACCGAACGACCATCGCCCGTTGGCGAGCGGCTCACCCGGCATTCCAAGCGGAACTCGCCCGCCGCCGCGCCGAACTGTACGGGGCTGCGGCCGAACGACTGCGGGCATTGGTTCCCAAGGCGCTCGACGTGCTGCAAGCCGGATTGGACGGGGATGACCGGCTGCCAACCGCTCATGCGGTTCTGAAGATGGCGGGCTTCGACAAGCTCGCCGCGCCGCCGAGCAAACCGGACGACGCGGAAACGATCGTCGTGGATCTGTTGCGACAGCGAATCGCGGAGAAGCAAGCCGAACGAGCAAAGTGGATGTCTGTGGACGAGCGGATGCAGGCGATACGCAAGCCCGACAGTCAAGAAAAGCAACTCGCCCAGGCACACGAAGCGCTCGCCGAAGTGAAGGCCGAACTGCGGGAGCAACTGTCCGGGGAACTCGACCACCAGAGCGGAACCGAGTAACGAGCCGCAACCGCCGGGAAGCGGCGAAAGTCGATAGGTTCTCCCGGCCGACTTCCGCCGGATACCACACACACCGACGGAGCGTTTACAGTTTTTCTTTCTTACGGAACAAACTGGTACGATCTGGCCAACGGGTGCGAAGCGGGTTGCAAACCGCCTTCGCTGAAATCGGCACGGGAGAGAAGGGGCGTTCCAAGTTCCGCCCGCTCTCCCGTGCGGCCCGTCTCACGAACTTGGAGTCTCGACGATGGGGATATCTCAACGGGCAATTGTCTCGCTCTGCGATGATTTGAGGCGATGGCGGAAACGAATCCAAACTGCCGTCGCGAACGGCTCGCTCGACCGGAACGCGCTGGCTGTGGAAGTCGACAACGCCGGAGAAAGCGACCGGCTGCTCGCCCGACTGAGGATGGTTGAAAACGCCGGGCCGCTGGCTGACGCCATTCAGCGTGAACTGACTGAGGGTTGGTTCTTGGTGACACTGAATTCGACTTCGCCCGAAAATGGACTGGCGTTGTGCCGCAAATTCGCGGCCGGTGTTGACCGGCGAGTGGGCGACGCCCAAGAAGCCGTCGAGCAATTGCAAGTGGAGACGCCGCCGGGTGGCAATGCCGTTGGGGGCGGTCCAGACGAAGCGGATGGCGAACAATCGTTGAGCGCTGCTGTAGTGGCCACCAAACAAATCTTGCGGGACTGGTTTGAAAGCGGCCGTGCGAAGTTTTGGAAACAGGAACTGGCACGGGCAATGGGTTCACCTTTTGCGAAGTATGTGGATGCGGTCTTGTCGGTTCTCATTGATGACCAACTCGTCCTACAAGAACCGGATGAGGCCCCCCCCCGAGTCTTTCAATACGCCCTACGCGCATCATAAGTGCTATCGCATTCGGTCCGCGGTCTGGGGGCCGAAGACGACAGAAAACGATGCCAAGACGCCGCCGAGTGAGATGACTCTGCCGTGTGCCGTTGAGGCGAACGGCAATCAATCACCCGCCGCAAAAATGGGAACCGTGAACGAGACGCCCGTGAATTGCCGCCCCGATGAACTCTTGCTGCGGCTTTCGGGGCTCGACGAAGCTGGCGTCCCGCTGATTGAACTCCCCGCGGAATTTCTGAAACCGGATCTGATGACGGTGTTTCATGCGGACCGACTGATTGAGTTTGTCCGGCGAAGGCACTGTCGCGTTGGGACTGGCAACGGTGAACTCCGCTTGGAAACGGGTTGGGAAGTGACCGGCAATGTCATGTATCCCGACCACTCATTGGCAAGCGACGTGGTGAGGTCTGTGATTGCCGATGATGTCGAGACGCCAGAACTTCGCGTTCGCGTTCGATTGACCAACGCGGGCGAAATCCAAGCAAGCCGGATTCGCCTACGCAATTCGCCAACAATGGACGCCAAGCCGGCGACGTCCGTCCAGACACAAGCGGAGACGCTGGCGGGTGGCGATGTCGATGCAAGTGCTCGGTTGAGTGAGCCTGACACAAGATGCCTGACGGAAATGGAGCGGCGAGTCAATCATGCCCGCTACGTTAACGAACATCCGATGGAAGCCTATCTTGAGTTGTCGAATCAGTTTAGTGCGACCCTCGGGGAGATGAGTCAGACGCTCTCGGGGGTGTCGGAATCCGAGTTCGTGTTTCGGCCTGATGGAGACGGGTACTTCCTTAAGGGCTTTGGTGAATCGGGGCATGTCACAGCGAAGGGGGCGAAGGGGCTGTGCGACCTCTTTCGGCTCGTTCAAACGCCGGGCAAACCCGTGCCGATGTTGGAACTCGACGCCGGGCCGGGAGTCGAACGAGCCGAAGGGGACGGGCGAAGCCGTCAACCCATTGCCGATGGTGTGACGTTTCAGCAACTCGCCGCAAAGCGGAAGCAACTCAAGGCGGATATCGCAAATGCAAATCCCAACACACCTGATGGGCAATTGGAGCTAGCGGAAACGCAAGCCGAATTGGACCGAGTGGAAGTGGCCGCGAAGGGGTTGAAGGGACTCAATGGCACGCCCCGCGACCTCAACAATCCGAACAACCGACGACGTTCAAATATCCACGGGCGCATCGAGACCGCTTGCAAGAAACTAAAGGACGCCCAACTTTCGCGGCTTGCCGATCACTTCGCGCTGACTTGCTCGGCGGAAGGTGCGTTTTACGTCTACACGCCGGGGATTCCGAACCTGACGTGGAACACCACCGAAAAACAGTAGGACACGATCCGACTCAGTCGGACGCCATCCGACGCCATATCCCACGAAAGGCGAGCGGCGACAGTCGCTGCCGCCAATGGTCCCTCGACCCCGTGGAGATATGGCAATGTCTGATCTGTCTGTCCCCCTCGCTCCACCGCTGGTGGAGTCTCCCGCGACGCTGCTCGACGTGCGGCAAGTCGCGTCAATCTTGGGCTGCTCGCCGCGCCACGTCAATCGACTGGCCGACTCGGGGGCGATGCCGCGTCCTCGACATCTGAATACGCTCGTCCGGTGGTCGCGAATCGAAATCGAAGCATGGGTGAAGGCTGGTTGTCCGTCGTGCCGCCCTGGATCGAATCGGGGTGCGAAATGAACAAGCACGAACAACGATTGCGAGCCGAGATTCGATTTCTCGATGCGTTGGTCCGGTGGGGGGAGACGTCGACGGATGTCATCCCTGATGACATTACCCACAAGTATCCGGACGGCGGCAAGTGGGTTGGCCAAATCCCCAACGAGTATCTCCGCGAAGGAATCATCGTCGAACTCAAGACGATCCGATCCGTTCGCCGCTCACGTCACAAAGGCAAGATCGGGCTTTTCGGATCTGCTGATGAAACTGCCGTAACGGGGCAACTTTCACGGCTGCGGTTGCAACTGGAGTCTCTGACGAGTGCAAAAACAAATGCGGGCGAATCGGCTGCCACCGAATCGCCCGCTGTCTGATGTTTCTCATCGCGGGGCCGATTCTGGCTGCCACGACTTCTCTTCGCTCCGGCAGGGTTGCCGCCCTGCCGGAGCATTCTTCGGAGCACTGACGATGTTACCAATTTCGCATCTGCGCGGCATTCCGAACGGGGTGTCGCATGACGAGTAATTCCGACGACGACGTTTACGATGCCGCGCTGCGCCTTGCCGACTTGGGTTGTTCGCTGTTCCCGGTCCGGGGGAAAGTCCCCGCTGTCCGTTGGGGGCGATTCCGAACCGTTCCACCAGACCGACACCAGATTTGGGACTGGTTCTACGGTCGCGACGATCTTGGGATCGGCATCGTATTCGGTCCCGTGTCACAACATCTCTGTGCCCGAGATTTCGATGACGGTGCATCGTTCTACGCTTGGGTTTCTTCGCACTCGACGCTTGCCAAGGAACTGCCCATTGCCATCAGCCGGCGTGGCGGACACGTCTACTTCCGATCCTCGACGGCACACACCACAAAGCTGGACGATGGCGAGTTGCGGGCGGGTGGGAGCTACGTCGTCGCGCCGCCGTCCATGCATCCATCCGGCAGTCGGTACGTCTGGCAGAGACCGCTCATCAGCCTGCCGCCGTTCGTCGATCCCGTTGATGCGGGACTTGCTCCCGCTCGCCAGCCAGCAGCCAAAGGCAGCAGCCAAGACGGGGAGGGGAAGGCGGAAGCAACAGCCTTGGGTGACAACCTTGGTGCGACCCTCGAAGCGGCGATTGCGAAAGCGATCCGAGCGACCCTGCCGAGACGCTTTGGCGAGCGATACGACCTGATTTGGGAGTTTGCTCGGCGGCTCAAAGCGATCCCCGATTTGCATGGGCTGACCGGGCGTGACGTGCTGGCGCACGCCCACGACTGGTTCCGCTCCGCGCTCCCGTTCATCGGCACAAAGGAATGGCGCGTTACCAGCGCTGCGTTCCTGTCGGCATGGTCCCGCATCACACACCCGTTCACGGACGGCACGTTGACGACGTGCCTGGCTGTCGTCGATGCAACTCCGCCGTCGCCGGTCGCGCTCCGCTACGTGTGCGACCCGGTGGCCGTGCGGCTCGTTGGTCTGTGCGAGCGGCTGCAACTGTTGGCGGGGTGCGAGCCGTTCTTTCTCTCCACAGAAGCGTGCCACCTGTTTGGACTACCACACCGGAAGCAACTCAGCCGTCGAATTGAGCGACTTCGCGCCGACAGCGTGCTGGAACGGCTGACCATCGGCAACAGCATCCAACGCAAGGCATCGACCTACCGCTATCTGCCAACCATCGAAAGGACGGCAATCCAATGACCTCGACAACCAAGCCGAAGAGAGCAGCCAAAGCCCGGAGCCAAACCGCAGGCGTAACAGCCTTGGGAAACGGCTTGGGCAGCGGCATCCAAATGCGACTCTGCGAACTCAAGCCGTCGCCGGAGAACGACACCCTGTACAAGCCGGTCGATTTCAACGATCCGACCATCATCGCAATGGCGCAGTCGATGCGCGAACCGCATGGTGTGCTGGAACCGCTGGTCATCAGCCTGGACAACTTCATCCTGTCCGGGCATCGCCGGTACGCTGCGGCGACCCTGGCGCGGCTGGAGCAAGTCCCCGTGCGGATTCATCCGATCAACCGCAGTGACGACATCGACGCCTTTGTCGTGCTGCTGCGCGAATACAACCGGCAACGGGTGAAGGCGATCGCGGAGACGATGCGAGAGTCGATCATCGACGTGACACCCGAAGCAGCGCGGGCGGAACTGGTCGCATATCGCCGGGACCAAGCCGAACTTGATCTAGTTCAGATTCTCCTGAAACCGACGCAGGGGCGGCCCGCCATCACCGGAAAATTCGACCTGATGCGAGCCATCTGCAAGGTCATCAACGACAATCGGGAGTATTGGCCGCTCAGCGTCCGCATGATCCATTACCGGGTTTGCCAGATTGGCTACCCCGTGCTGCGGCACGATGCGAAGCCCGAACTCTACCTGAACAATTTGAAGTCCTATCGGGATTGCAGCGACCTTTGCACCCGTGGCCGAGTCTTCGGAAACATCCCGTTCTCGGCGATTGCCGACGAGACTCGACCCGTCACACTGTCGAACGTCTTTGGAAGCACGGGACCGTTCATTGCCGCGGAGATAGACGGGTTCCTCAAGAACTACTACCGGGACTTTTTGCAGTCGCAGCCGAACCACATCGAGTTGTTCTGTGAGAAAAACACCGTCAACTCCATCCTGATGCCCGTGGCGTATGAGTTCACGATGCCGCTGACCAGCGGACGCGGATATTGCAGCATCCCGCCGCGTCACGGGATGGCTCAGCGGTTCAAGGCGAGCGGCAAACAGAAGCTCGTCGTGCTGTTGCTCAGCGACCACGATCCCGAGGGCTGCGATCTGATTGAGACGTTCCCGCGCAGCATGCGCGACGACTTCGGGGTGGAGTCTGTCTACCCAATCCGGGTGGCTCTCACCCGCGACCAAGTGGACGAATACAACCTGCCGAACAATCTGTGGGCCAAGGCTTCATCGTCGCGCCACAAGGCGTATGTCAAGCAGCATGGCGATCACGTTTGGGAGTTGGACGCCCTGTCACCAGAGCAGTTACAGGACATCACCCGCAAGGCGATTCTGTCGGTTCTCGACATGGACAAGTTCGACCACGAACGACAGACCGAGTTGGAAGACGCCAAGAAACTGGCGGACATCCGAGCGACCGTATTCGAGACGCTGAAGCAGTGTGATGTTTTCGACGCTTGATGGTTGATTGCGAAATGACAGAAGTTTGACCGCCCGTCCGTCGGGTTGTACGATTTGCGACACCATGCCAACAAAACCAACAATTGCCGACACGTTGAAGGCCGCGATTGAATCGAGCGGCTTGCCGTTCCTCACCCTGGAACAACGAACCGGAGTCACCCGGCAAAGCCTGATGTCGTTCGTGAAGGGTGAACGAACCCTACGGCTCGACATGGCCGACAAGCTGGCCACGTATTTCGGGCTGGAATTGCAACCGGCGACGCGCAAGGCCGCGACGAAAGCCGCTCCGAAGCGGAAGGGGAAGTGAGATGGGGACCGTCTACAAGAAAACCGCGACGAAGCCGATTCCCAAGGGGGCGGAGTTGTTCGCCAAGAACGGCAAGCGGTTCGCCCGTTGGAAGCCGTCCACGGGCAAGGCGAGAACCGCTCCCGTCACAACTGGCAACGATGGGACGGATCGAATCGTTGTCACGGTGGGAACGTATCTCGCCAAGTTTCGGGACGGCTCGGGGCTGGTCTGCGAAGTCTCGACCGGCTGCCGCGATGAGGATGCCGCCCGCTCGGTTCTCGGCAAGTTGGAACGGCGGTCGGAGTTGGTGAAGGCGGAAGTGTTGATCAAGGGTGAAGCGGCGATGGCCGATCATCAAGCCACGTCGATTGCCGATCACTTCGCCGCGTATCTGAATCACTTGCGAGCGAAGGGGACGACAAAGGCTCACGTTGTCGATTTGCAAAGCAATGCCGACAGACTCTTCACCGATTGCCGGCTCGACACGCTGCGCGACGTGGACGCCGGGACGCTGGAAAATTGGTTGACGGCTCAACAGGCGAACGGGATGGCCGCCCGGAGGCGGAATCGGTATCTGCAAGCCTTGCGAGGGTTCTGCAAGTGGTGCGTGGAGACCGAACGGCTTCCCGCCAACCCGCTCGCCCGTGTTTCCAAGGCTGACGAAAAGAGCGATCGGCGCAAACATCGCCGGTCGATGACCGAAGCGGAACTCGTCACGCTGCTGCAAGTGGCGAGAATGCGACCGCTGGCGGACTACGGGCGGGAAGCCGTCCCGGTCGATGACACCGAAGCCGAAGCGACCGGCCAACGCCGCAAGCGGTCGAGTTGGTCGAAAGCTGCGTTGACGCTCGACGGACTGCAAGCCGCGGTGGAACTCGCACGGGAACGGCTGGCGAACAATCCCGAGTTCGTTGAGAAGTTGGAACGGCTGGGACGCGAACGGGCGTTGATTTACAAGACGCTCGTCCCGACGGGGCTGCGGAAGGGTGAACTGGCTTCGATCACAGTTGGACAACTCAACCTCGACGGGCCGATGCCGTTCATCGTGTTGGACGCGGCTGACGAAAAGTACCGCCAAGGCTCCACAATCCCGCTACGGACCGACTTGGCGAAGGATCTGAGGGATTGGGTGTCCGACACTCCGAAGCCGTCCACGCTTCGCCTGCGCAACCAGAACGCAACGCCGGACAGCAAGCGACCACTGTTCACGGTTCCCGCCGGGCTAGTCCGCATCCTCGACCGCGACTTGCTCGCCGCTGGCATCGCCAAGCGAGACGAACGGGGCCGGACCATCGACGTTCACGCCCTGCGGACATCGTTCGGGACACTGCTCAGCAAGGGCGGGGTTGCACCACGAACGGCTCAAGCTGCGATGCGGCATTCCACCATCGACCTGACGATGAACACTTACACCGATCCGAAGTTGCTCGACGTTCACGGGGCGTTGGATTCGCTCCCGTCCCTCGACTTGAACCCGTCGCCATCGGCCGAACGCCAGACGATGCGAGCGACCGGAACCGAAGACGTAATGTCTTCACGGTTTGCACCAGCGTTTGCACCAAACTCTGGCAAACCGGGGCAATCTGTGTCGTTTGCAGTCATCTCATCAGCCGACACCGATGAACGGATGCCACGACGGGCGAAACGCGAAAACCCCATGAAACCAAGCGAAAAAGCCTTGTCCGCAGGGTTTGCGAACAAGGCTTTTTTAGTGGAGACGACGGGGATCGAACCCGTAACCTCAGGCTTGCCCGGCCACGGCTTGGCGGTTTGGCACATCGACAACCGTCGGTCCAACAATGACTCCCCACCAATCTACATGGTCGGTTTGGTGCAAGCCGATGGACAGCAAGATTTGGAGTTCGCGACCAACCGGGGAGACGCAATCGATCTCTTTCCGGGTCTATTGCGGATCAAGAAGGTCTCCGACAACACATCGCCGAACCTGCGGGCCTATGGAGGTACACCGACAGGCATTGTCTTGAGCAGCATTTCTGAGACTGCGGCCGGAGTCGTGAAGGTGAAAGTCAAAATCTGAACCGAAGTTTGGTGCCATCAAGAAAAGAAGGACGGCGGATGGACTTGCATTCGCCGCCTTTTTTGGCATTGAGAACCGGGATGACTATCCGCGATGCACTTTCACCGTCGAGGCTTCGTCATACGGCTCCGCTGCAACGAGTACGATTCGCTCGCCCGTGGGCCCCGCCAGCAAGCGTGCGTTCATTCTCATCGTGTTCCCCACCACGAGCGTTGATGTTTTGGACCTTGGCGGGAGAAACACGTCCAACACCTGTCCGACTTTCGGCGTGATGAAATCCGAACGCGATCCTTCCAATTCGTTTCGGAGTATTTCGACTTTGACATCGGATCCCAACCGTCGTCGCAAGGCTGAACGGTCTTGATGTTGCCGACAAACTGAGATTGGTTGGGCTGAACCACCATGGCAATATCCCCTCAAAACTGGTGACGTTTCAAAACCGCTGCGGTGTCGCATTTGGTGACACGATCAGACGTGTTTTTTGTGTTTTCGTAAAGAAGTTCTTGACACGTTCTCCATTTGAAGTCCTCGCGTCTTTCCAAGTGGACGATTGCGAATGACCAATTCTCCCGCGTGTCTCGCCAACACAGCGTAACGTTACCGGGTTGCCGTTTCTGCTCGTCGTGTTCATGATTCCGTCGATGAAGCTGGCTTGTACGGGCGGCAGGCATGGTAGACGGGCGAATAGATGCGAGCGAAGGAAACGGCGGTTATGCGAAATCGACAAGCGACGCAGTTGTTATCAGAGTTGTCTCATGCCGGGCGACGCGGGGCTGAGTTGCCTCCGACCGATGTGCCTGAGTGGCCGCTCGAAGATCTGCTGTCCGCCGAAGCGCTGGCCGCTGCGCCGCCGAAGTTGCCCGAGTTGGCCGAGCCGGATGTGGTGCGGCACTTTGTCAATCTGTCCACGCTCAACATGTCGGTCGATACGCACTTCTATCCGCTCGGCAGTTGCACGATGAAGTACAACCCGAAGCGGCACGAGCGGCTGTCGCGGTTGCCCGGCATCGTCGATGTGCAT
>JANMLE010001808.1:0-2013 GCA_031372385.1 Planctomycetota bacterium
GGTGTTCAACTCGTGGGTCGCCTTCTGACGGTCCTTCAGGTTCGGCAGGAAAGCCTTCAGTTGGAAGACGAGCGCGCTGTCGCCCAGTTCTTCCAGCGAGGCCGACGGCGCGGGGTCTTTCAACAATGACGGATGCTCGGACGCGATCTTCAGCAACAGGGCGCGAACGCGGTTGGGATCGGAGCCATAGGCCGCTCCCACCCGGATCGCGACCCGGTTGATGCTGTCGCTGAGCGTCCAATTGAGCAGGTTGCCCGTGATGAACGACTTGTTGGGAACGATCAGTTCCTTTCGGTCGCCATCGACGATCGTCGTCGCCCGGAAGCGGATGCGTGAGACCGTCCCCGTCGTGTCGCCGATCGTGATCACATCACCGACGCGCATCGGCCGTTCGAACAACAGGATGATCCCCGACACGAAGTTCGCAAAGATCTCCTGCAGACCGAAGCCGAGTCCCACCGACGCCGCGGCCACCAGCCACTGCACGCTGTTCCAACCGATGCCGATCTGATTGAACGCCAGCACCATCCCCGCGATGAAGATGGCATAGCGGACCAGACACGTCGTGGCAAAGCGGACCCCGGCATCGACCGACAGGTGTTCAAGCAGGATGACTTCCACCAGGCCGGGGATGTTGCGACCCGCCACGACGGCGATCAGCACCACCAAAGCCGCCAGTCCGAGACTCGCCGCCGTGATCGCCTTCGGCCGCTGCACGATTTGCACGGCTGGCTTGTCGTCGGCTCCCTTGGTGGAAACGACTTCGTTCACGGTCGTCTGCCAAAGGGTGATCCGATCGAGGATGTTGAGCGCCGGTGTCACGTCGGCCCAGACGAACCAGAGACCGACCGCGGCCAGCGTCAGCAGACCCGTATCGAGCAGACTGCGAACCTGCGTGACGATCTGCGTCAGGTTCAACCGGAAGTCGGGCCAGGTCCAGCGCGGAAAGAGGAACGGCGAGTGGCTGTCCGCGCCGGCATGTTGACCCGCCCCCGCGATCGCCTGCAATTCCTCGGCCTGCAGGACGGCCATGCGCCGCCGTTCCAGCGCGAGCCACCGTTGAACCGATCCGCGCAACAGGACCAGCCCCATCGCCAGCCAGACACTCGCCTGCAGCCGCCAGGTCAGTTGCAGTGCCGTGTAGAAGTAGCCGCCCCAGCAGAGGACCAGCAGCCCGAGTGGAATCGTCACGGCCAGAAACGCACCCAGCCGCGCCAGCCGGTTCATCCAGACATCGTCCTCGGCGACGACTCCGCCGCCGACTCCCACTGCGCGGCGCGCATCGCGTGACTCCGCCGACGGATTGACCGGCTTCGCCTGTTCCGTTCGAACCGGCCGCGGAAACGCCTTGTAACAAAAGATCCCCAGCAGGCCGGAAAACGCGAGATAACCGAGCCGACCGAGCGCATCGAGTCGCTGGTCGTCCGCGGTCGCCTCCACCATTCCGACCAGACCAATCAGCACGATCCCCGCGGGAATGAACCAGTTCACCTGACGCCGGATTCGAAGGAGCGTGGCGGCCGACCAGTCGAGATGTTTCTCTGCCAGTCCGCCGCGCGCGACCATCCGTCGCAGCAGTTCCAGCGGCACAGCAAACGCCGCTGCCCGCAGCAACCCCATCGCCACGGCATGCACGAAGCGCGACGTCGACGCGCAGTGGTCCAGCCGCCAGCCGATGAAGGCCAGTCCCGCCGGAATGCCCGCGGCCAACAACACCGTCAACGCGATCGCCCGCAGTGTCGGGAGCAGCGCGCGGCACGAGTCGGCGGCGGCGATGGTCCCCAGCAGTCGCAGCCGACGGCGCAACGTTCCTTGGAATCCCACCCACAGCAGCAACGCGGCCAACGCGACCACGTACGGCAACGGTTCCCGCCGCAGGTTGACCAGCAGAGAATCACTGACTTTCCGCCAGTTGGCGATGTCGAACAGCCAACTCAGACCGGCCAGCGCCGACGCAAACTGCGATCCACCGAAGACCGCGCCCGTCCGAATCCACAGGACGCGCTCGTCGAT
>JANMLE010001832.1:0-4967 GCA_031372385.1 Planctomycetota bacterium
GGGCGGCGAGGGGAACGGCGGTGTGATCGAACCGCAGGTCGGTTTTGTCCGCGACAGTTTCGTCAGCATGGCGTATGTGCTCGACGGACTGGTGGCACGACGGACGACGCTGGCCGACTGGGTCGACACGCTGCCGCAATATACGATCGTCAAGGACAAGCTGCATTGCCCGCGCGAGCGGGTCGACCGCGCGTGCGCGGCGCTCCGCGCGGCCTACGCCTCGGCGGTGGCGACAGAAGGGGACGGGCTGCGCCTGGACTGGCCGGGCCGCTGGGTCCAAGTGCGGGCCAGCAACACCGAACCGATCATCCGCGTCATTGCCGAAGCCCCGAACCCCGAGACTGCCCGCTCGCTGTGTGCGGAAGCCGTGGGCCTCGCCCGACGTGCCGTCGAGTAGTTCCAGCGGCACGACCAACCGACTGTTGAAAAGACTGTAGCGGCTGCTGAATAGACCGTAGGACGGAGTTCCAATCCGTCCGTCAACGCCGGACGGATTGGAAATCCGTCCTACGTGTCGATCATTTCCTGCCAACCACCTACGACAGCAGCAGCCGCAGATCGTCGGTGGTCAGGTTCTGCAGCAGCGAGTTGTTCTGTTCGAGGATCGCGTCGGCCAGCTCGCGCTTTTGCTGTTGCAGTTCGGCGATCTTCTCTTCGACGGTGTTGCGGCAGATCAGGCGGTAGGCGAACACCTGGCGCGTTTGACCGACGCGGTGGGCCCGGTCGATCGCCTGGGTTTCGACGGCCGGATTCCACCACGGATCGAGGATGAAGACGTAGTCGGCCGCCGTCAGGTTCAGACCGAGTCCCCCCGCCTTCAGGCTGATCAGGAAGACGCCGCACTTGTCGTCGCTCTGGAAGCGTTCGACCCGCTCCTTGCGGTCGCGGGTCTGCCCGTCGAGGTACTCATACACGATCCCCTTCTTGTCCAGGTGCTGGCGGACAATGGCCAGCATGCTGGTGAACTGGGAGAAGACGAGCGTCTTGTGTCCCTCTTCGAGCAACTCTTCGATGTGCGGAATGAGCACGTCGAGCTTCGCGCTGGGATCTTCGACCCCGGCCTTGTCGAGCAGGGCCGGATGGCAGGCGACCTGTCGCAGACGGAGCAGCGCCTCAAGCACGTGCATCCGCGACTTTGCCAGTCCCTGATCCTCGATGATCCCCAGCAGCGAATCGCGGTAGTGGTCGCGCAGTTCGTTGTACAGACGCTGTTGTTCGTCGCCCATCTCGCAGTAGATCGTCTGTTCGAGCTTCTCGGGCAACTCACTGGCGACGCTTTGCTTGGTCCGGCGCAGGATCAGCGGACGCAGGCCGTCGGCGAGGATCTGGCGGGTCTCCTTGTTCTCGGGATCGGCCGCATGCAGTTTGAAGGCGGAGCTGCGGCCCAGCATCGTCGGATTCAGGAATTCGAAGATCGAGCACAAGTCGCCCAGATGGTTTTCGATCGGCGTTCCACTGAGGCCGATGCGGTTCTTCGCCTGCAGCAAGCGCGACGCCTTGGCCACCTGCGAACTCGAATTCTTGATCGCCTGGGCCTCGTCCAGAATGACGTAGTCGAACTGGATCTCCTTGAGCGACAGGACGTCGCGCCGCAATGTCCCGTAGGTGGTCAGAATCAAATCGTACTTGTGAAAGTCGTCGCGCAGCTTGGCGCGATCGAGTCCGGCGTATTCGAGTGACTTCATTTCCGGCGTGAACTTCTCGCACTCCTGTTTCCAGTTGAACAGCAGCGACTTCGGAACGACGACCAGCGTGGGGATGCGCTTCTTGGCTTTTTTTCGCCGGCCTTCCAGAAACGCCAGCATCTGGATCGTCTTGCCGAGACCCATGTCGTCGGCCAGGCAGCCGCCAAAGTGAAACTCTTCGAGGAACTTCAACCAGCCGAGTCCCTCGCGCTGATAGGGACGCAGTTCGCCGTGGAATGACGGTGGCTCCTGCTCGGCCGTCACGCCGGTGAAGCTGGCCAGTCGCTCGCGAATTTCCAGAAAGCGGGCGTCGAAGTCGACCGACGGTTGCGACACCAGCAGCGCGTCGAGGATGCCCGCCTGCACCATGCCAAACTTCAGATGCTCGCCCTCGATTTCACCGAGTCCCGCCAGCAGGCCGTAACGCTTCATCCATTCTTCGGGCAGGATTCCGAGCGAGCCGTCATCGAGCATGATCGTGCCGTCGCCCCGCGCCAGCGCGGCCAGCAATTCCGGGAACGTGACCCGCGCCCCGCCGAAGTCGATGTCCGCATGCAATTCGAACCAGTCGATGTTCGACTTGATTTGAAACTTCAGGTCCACCGGCTGACGCACCTGCTTGCCGTCCGCGCGCACCTGCCAGTTCTCGGCGATCAGTTTTCGCACGGCGGGCGCCAGATCGCGCGCGGCGATTTCCGCGTCGTGCTGACCCCGCTTCTGGTCGAGCAACCGCCGGAATCCACCGTCCTGCAGTTGCGACCACGCCAATGCTTCGGCCGGCTTGTCGCGCAACAGGCAGCGGCTCGCCGTCCGTTGGACGATGGCCCATTGACTGCTGGTGCCGCGGACCGAGGTTCCGTCGTAGTCGAACAACACTTCGGCCTTCAGTCGGTCCTGATGCCAGCGCGACTTGCCCGGCGCGTGAACGACCAGGATCGGCTTGGGCGAGACCACGACTTCCTCCAACTGCAATTCCGGAGGAAGCTCCAGCTTGGGAAGCGCCGGCATGTCCAACAGCCGGTCGACCAGTTCATGCTCTTCACCGGCGGGGACTTGGAAATCGTCGGACCGCCGCAGGAGCGTGACCCACGGATACGCGTCGAAATCTTGGAAGGCTCGGATCAGGTTATTGGAAATCGCCAGCCCGCCGGGGACGACCAGCACCGGTTCCTTCAGCGAGACGCGATCGTCGTCGCGGATCAGATAGCCGCGCAGCTTCCAGACGTTGGGCTCCTCTTGGAACTCGATCGCCAGGCACAATTCCCACGGTCCGCCGCCGTCCCAGTCGAGCGTCTCGGTGACACGCTCCTCTTCACCCTGCAACCGAATGCGGCCGGTCGCGCAGATGGCGGGCAGCAGCAGTTGGCACAGGTCGTGTGGCACCCGGTAACGGAAGGCCGCGAAGTTGTCGGTCGTTGAGCCGGTCAACTGCGTGCGGTCCGGAGTCCCGCCGACCAGATGCGCCAAGATCCGGCGGTCTTCGTCATCGTCGATTTCGTCGAAGCGACCGGGTCGCAGCTTGAGCGGCTTGAGCTTGCCCCATTCCCCATTCGCGCGGCGTTGGCGCTGCGACGTCTGAATGATGATCACGCCGGCCTCTTCGCTGGCGGTCGCGTCGATTTCGTAAAACACCTGCCGTTCCCGACCGGCCATCGACACCAAAGTCTCGTCGGCCTGCATCGCCTTGCGGAGGTCGCTGAGCCGCGATTCCCATTCCCGCAGCCGGGGGGCCACTTCGATGGTCCGCGACTCGCGATCGGCCGACCGCAGCTTCACGGAACGGGAAGAGCTTGGGGAATAATCGTCCGCGTCACTGTCCAGATCATCCAGGTCGAATTCCAGCGGCGCGTCATCCTCAGCCGCGAACGGCGGAATGAATCCGGGCTTCGCCGAACCCGCCACGTAATGGCCGGTGTCGGCCGCCAGAATCGTCGCCCACAGGTGCTTGCAATTGAGGTTGTTGCTGGGGTTGGCGGATGTCCCCACGCAATTGCAGGTCATCGACAACGCGCCGCCATCACGGCTGAGCTGCGTCTGAAATTCGACCCCGTCCCGGACCACGGCAAACAGATGGTCGGGTGTCACGCGAATCACGGAGACGCGTTCGGCCTGAATGTACGCCGCACCACGAAATCGAATATCTCCGCGAAACTTGCTCTCCAGCAGTTCCGACAACGTCATGGACAATTCCTGTCGCGAGTCGAGAAAGGGCGCGATGAGCTTCTCGGAAGTTCGAAATTTCGCGCGCAGCATAGGAAGGTAGCTGATCCGGGTGAGTCAGGGTAGTGAAAGAAAAAAGAATGATCCGAACCGGGGGAGTTTGATGCGCGGTTCTCGGAGCCCGCAGTCGGACCGCAGATTTCGCGGATGACGGCCGATACAATTCGCCCGCGACGAATCCCGAACCAAGCAAACTTTGGGAGTGCTCCGCCTCGGAACTTTGGGAGTGCTCCGGCTCGACGGAGCTTTGGAATACGGCCCGGCCGCTTTCACTGTTCGGCGCGGGTCTCCCGACCCCGCCGAAACGCCTGACCGAAGGTCTCCTCTTCAGTTTTCAACCCGGACGGCGGAAACCGAAAATTCCAAAGCTCCGTCAAGCCGGAGCACTCCCCAAGAAATCACTCCCAAAGACGTCTCTGAGTTTTCTGAACTACTTTCCGGTGAGTCTTCATGCCCGAAGCGTTACCCACACTGAGCGCCATCCAGGTTCGCGAGTGGTTTGCCACGCTGCCCACTCAGGACTTCGCCGGAAAACAGGTCTTGGTGATCGTCCCCGATGCGACTCGCACGGCACCGCTGCCGCTGCTGTTTGACGCCCTGCATTCGCATCTGCGTCCGGCGGTGGCCCGGTTGGATGTGCTCGTGGCGCTCGGCACGCATCCGCCGATGTCCGATTCGCAGATGTGCAAACTGCTGGGGATCGACCCGCACGAACGGGGTCGCCTGTTCTATCAACTCGGCCTGTTCAACCACGAATGGGACCGTCCCGACCGCCTGCTGACGATCGGCACGTTGACGAAGCAGGAGACGGCCGAAATCTCCGGCGGTCTGTTGTCGTTGGACGTCCCGGTGCAGATCAACTCGCGCATCTCCGACTACGACGTGCTGCTGGTGCTGGGACCGGTCTTTCCGCATGAAGTGGTCGGGTTCTCGGGCGGCAACAAGTATTTCTTCCCCGGCATCAGCGGCCCGGAAATCCTGAACTTCTTCCACTGGCTGGGAGCGTTGATCACCAACACCGGGATCATCGGAGTGAAGGACACGCCGGTCCGCCGCGTGGTC
>JANMLE010001860.1:0-1737 GCA_031372385.1 Planctomycetota bacterium
CTTCCCGGTGAACAGCAGATGACCGGCATGCGCACCCGCTGGTCGCCCCCATCGCAGACGCTGATGGTGCGGAAGGTGACGTTCACCCGCCTGCACACCAATGTTTCACTCCCTGATCAGGTTGGCGAGCGCTGATGTACAGGCTGTTCAACGGCTGAACCAGCACGGCCGGTCACCCCCTTCCGGCGCAGGCGAAGCGCACCGCGTGACTCCCCGCGCGGCAATGATGCCGAACTGCGGCACACGGCGCGCGGGCGTCGATTTTCGGCATCACTTGGCCGGGAATATCGACGTTCGCCGGATTCCAGTCGCACCGACTGTAGTAATCACGCCGGTGGTCTCGGTGGGGAATCTCCGTTTCCGGCCCGCAGAATCCGCACAATCGATTCGTTCTCACCGAGTTGCCGGGTCGTGGCCGTGTCCGGCGGAACTTTTCGCCGAACAGAACGCGATTTGCGAGATGGCAACCCGGACGCGGTGCTTCAGACCCGAATCCCCAGTCCTCCAGGATCCACAAGGACTCAGTTCCACAGAAGCATCACCGGACGGCACCATCGTCGGTGGCAATCCAGGTTTCCTCTTTAATGTTTGGAAGGGATACAGAATGTTTGGACCGAAATCGAAGAAGCCAGAGCAGACGATGGCCTCGACTGCGGCTTCCGCCAGCTTCACACCGGAACCGGCACCGCGGTTCGAGATCGAGCGGAACACCTCCGCGCCGGTTCCCACCGCACAGAACGTGATCGGCAAGGGAACGGTCATTGAAGGCAACATCATTGCCGAGGGGGACTTGATCATCGAAGGGACGGTTCGCGGCGACGTGACCACGAAGACGTCGCTGATCGTCGGACCGACTTGCATCATCGAAGGGAACATTCTCGCCGATCACGCCGAAGTGGCCGGCGTGGTCAAGGGGACCGTCCAGGCACTCGGCCTGCTGGTCATCAAGTCGTCCAGCATGATCGACGGCGACGTGCTGACCAAGAATCTGAACGTTGAATCGGGATCGACCTTCAACGGTCGCTTCACCGTCGGTTCGGTGACGAGCACCAACACCAACGGCACCATCCGGAAGAACGACGTGCCCACGATCAGCGCGGCCAAGATGGAAGCCAGCGTGCTGGGGAGCGAGATCCGTCGCCCCGCGGCACCGGCGGCTTCCACCGTGTCGAAAGTGTGATGCGGGCATCGGTCAATTGGTGTGATGTGTTGACGACACGCCGTCCGGATCAGCCGGCGGCGTGGTGTCATCAAGTCACCGCGATGATCGGTGTGCAACGATGAAGACGTTTTCGGCAGGAGTCCTGATGGGACGTGGGGCACGTTTTCAATGTGCCCGCTTCCCGCCGAAGTGAGCACGTTGAAAACGTGCTCGACGACTTTTGTCGGAAACGTCAATGAACGACGGTGCTGCTCAATGGCACTGTAAAAGCCGGTCGATTTGGAGGAATTGTGGTGAACGGGGAAACAACTGTCACAGACGCGTTGGAACGGTGTCGCAGGCAACTGTCGGAGTTGCGGGCGCACGGTTGCGAAGTGACCGCGCTGTTGCGCGACCTGTCCCGCGGGTTGCTCGACGACGGTTGTCCCCCGTCGGCGGCCGACATCGAACTGTTGTCCCGCTTCCGGGCTGAATTTGAACAACTGCAGCGGAGCGTTCCCCAATCGGGGACTTCACTGCCACGAGATGAAGGAGACAGTTCGTTCGCCATCCTTCAGGACGAGTTGGAATCACAG
>JANMLE010001920.1:0-1652 GCA_031372385.1 Planctomycetota bacterium
GTCAGCCGGTTGGGCGACATGGGGATCGAGCCGTACCTGCTGCGAACCGGGCTGATTGGCATCGTGTGCCAGCGGTTGTTCCGCCTGCTGTGCGACTGCGCGGAGTGGACCGATGACGACTCGGCGAAGCTCGGATTCGACGCGCCCCGTGTGCGGGTCTCCGTCGGATGCGAACGCTGCGACGGCACGGGGTATCACGATCGGATGCTGCTCGCCGAGTTGCTCGATCCATATCACAAGGAGATCGGCCGCGGAATCCTCGCCCGCTGCGATGCCACCGAACTCTCTTCACTCGCCGAGCGGGCGGGGATGCGGAGCATGCGTCAACGCGCGGCGCAGGCCGTCACCAGCGGACGCCTCAGTCCCATTGAAGCCCGGCGCGTGCTGGGCTTCCGACATTCGGAGTTGACGAAACAATCACTGACCACTGACCACTGACCACCGAACACCCATGTCTCAACCCACCAACCCGCCGCCCGGCCGGCCGCCTCGGCTTGAGGATCTGATCACCCTCAACCACGAGATCGCGGCGCTGGTCAAGGCGGGTGTTCCACTCGAACTTGGCTTGCGGGGACTGAGCGGCAACGTGACGTCGCGGTTGGGACAGCTCTCCGAGCGGTTGGCGGATCGATTGTCGAACGGGCAGTCGCTGATTGAGGCATTGGAACTGGAAGGCCCGGCCATCTCGCCGGTTTACACTGCGGTGGTTGGAGCCGGTCTGGAATCGGGTCGACTGGGCGAAGCCCTCGGGTCGTTGACGCTTTCGGCGCAGATCGAACGGGACGCGCGGCAGCGCGTGTCGCTGGCATTGCTCTATCCGGCGGTTGTGTCCGTGATCGGCTATGCGCTGTTGGTGTTGTTCGTCGTCACCGTTGCTCCGGCGTATCTCTCAACGGCCGAGATGTTCCGCTTTCCAGACACCTTGGTCTTCAAAACCCTGCGAGTCCTGCACTGGACCGTGCCGGTATGGGGCGGCCTGATTCCGGCGGTGACCGTGTTGTTGTTTGTCGGACTCGTCCTGATGCGCGGTCGCCAAGCCGGAACACTGATGGCATGGAGCTTGGTGCCGGGCGTGGCGTCCGTCCATCGCAGCCTCAATTGGGCGCAGTTCGTGGAACTGCTGCGGCTGCAAGTTTCGCACGGCCTGCCGTTGGAGAAGGCGTTGCGTCGCGCGGGCGACGCCACCGACGATCACCGTCTGCGGGCGGCGGTCGCTCAAGTCTCAGACGAACTGCAACGCGGTGGCTCGCTGGCCGAAGCCCTGCCCCGCGCGACAGCGCTGCCGCCGCTGATGCGATGGATGCTGGCGACATCCGAGCAACAGGGGACACTGGTTGAGACGCTGCAATTGCTGGCCGAGTCGTATCGCCGCCGTGCGATTCAGCACGCGACGATGTTCATGTTCTGGTTGCCGTTGCTGACGACGGTCTGCATTTCGGGAACCATCGTGTTGATCTACGGCCTGCTCTTTTTCATCCCGCTGCGAGAACTGTGGCATGGGCTCATGCACGAGTGAGAGTGGGGCTTGGATCGCGTCCCGTCGGGGGGGCCCAGGGACTAAACAAGTCCCCCGCCTCCCCCCCCCGGGCGCCCGGCAAAAGCCCCGAAGGTGCCGGAAAAAGGTTGGGGGGTTGCCCCAAATAACCCAAAAA
>JANMLE010000005.1:0-4732 GCA_031372385.1 Planctomycetota bacterium
CGGTGTACGCAACGACGAGGGCGGCCAGCACTGCAACCGCCACGCCGAGCCACACCCACGGCCGCGCCCCGGAACGCTTCAATGACCCAGATGCCATCGCCATAACCTCCGGAAAGCCGCCGAACAGGTGTATTGAGCAGCGTGCAGCATAACGCGGCTCGGCACTGGAAGCGGCTCAAGGCGGTCGGGCGACAGATTGCCCTGAAAAATGGGGAATGTCAACCAGTTCCCTTGAGAAAACTGGAAATGTCGATGCCGTGATAGGCTGCGTGCAGCCTATCACCGATAGCACAGCGTGCAGCCTATCACGATATCCTTGCAGGTGAATCCGACAAGCATGGCAGGACGGTTGGCCCGGCATGGACAGTCGAACGAAACGAGTCGTGTGCCACCGCCCCGTAAATGGCAGACACGTCGCCGCCCGACGTGTCTGGTCAGCCCAGTTTCATTTATCTCGGTGACGCGAGCGACATGCGAGACTGCTTCAGAGTCCTCGGAGAAGCAGTGCGTGTGGCACAACAGCCTTCTCTTCACACTGCTTGTCCCAAAGCTGACAAGCAGCGGCACGGCCAACGCGGTGGAACGCCTCAAGCCGGGTCATCCCAGCACGACTTGATCGTCCGCCTCGTTCATCGGCCCAAGGCCGGCGGGCTGATGAATCTGGATTCGATCCACTTCCAACGGTGAGGGCGACTTGGAGTGCGATTCGTCGTTCCTGCGATCGATGCGACAAACTCCGCGGCCCGCGATAGAATCTCGCCACTTTGCTTGTTCCACTCTTGCCACGTCATGAAGGTCGCCGCATGAACCCGTTGTCCTGCCTGCGCCAATCCGCTCGCTTCCGGATGAGTTTTATTGGTCTGCTGTTGCTGGTCGTCAGTTCCAGCGCGCTGGCCGAGGATGGGATGAAGTATCCGCTCGCCGTGGTGGTCGGCAGGGATTCGGCGGCGTACGTGGCTGACCGGGATTTGCCGGGAATCTGGAAGTTCGCCGACAACAAGTGGTCGGTCTTCTTCCAAGGCTCGAAGAAGTTTCGGACGCCGTTGAACGCCGTCCGCTGCCTGGCGATTGATCATGAGGGCAAGCTGCTCGCGGGAGATTCGGCGACGCGCGAGATCTACCGGTTCGATGAGGCGGGGCAGCCGCAACCGCTGACCAAGGGAAACGTCGGAATTCCGATGGCGATCGCAGTGGCCAAGGACGGGACGATCTTCGCGTCCGACATCGAGATCCAGCGGATCGTGAAAGTGGCCGCCGGCGGGGGCGAGCCCGAAGTGGTCGCCGAACTGGCCGCGGTCCGTGGCCTCACGATGGATGCGGAAGGGCGGCTGATTGCCGTCTGCCACGGGAAGGATGCCGTGCTGCGGCTGTCGGCGGATGGCAAGGAACGAACGGTTCTGGTCGAAGGACGCCCCTTCCAGTTTTCGCATCACGTGGTGCTGGGGGCGGGGGGCGAAGCGTATATCGCCGATGGATACGCCAAGACGATCTGGAAGGTCGAAGCCAATTCTCCGCCGGTCGCGTTCGTTGCGGGCGAACCGCTCAAGAACCCGGTCGGAGTGGCCTTGTTGGACGGGAACCTGCTGATCGCCGATCCGCACGTCAAGGCGATCCTGCGGCGAACAGCTGACGGGAAACTGGAAGTTCTCGGCAAGCAGCCGTAACAGCCTGTTGAAAAACCGTGGGATAGGCTTCCAGCCTGTCGTTTTCACCGGGGGAATCACAGGCTGGAAGCCTATGCCACGACGTTTTTCAACAGGCTGGTAACTCCAACCAACACGGATGTCGGTGAGGCAATCTCAGTCGTCGTCGGGGCTGCTGTCATCCAAGTCCGGCGTGTGTGGCTGTTGTCCGTCGATGGCGAGCAACAGGTTCGGCCGGGACATTTGCCAGGCGGTCTCATGGCCCTCCTGATATCCCGATTGATAGCCGCTGTACCAGGCCATCACCAGACCCCACACGGTGAACGGAATCAGCCAGAGCTTCCAATTCTCGACAGCCATCGGTCAGCCTCCAATACGGTGGAATCGTGACGTCCGAACGGGCGATTGCGATGAGGCGGTCGGCGGGAAATGATCGACCCGTAGGACGGATTTCCAATCCGTCCGTCCGGTGCTGACGGACGGTGTTGACGGACGGATTGGAAATCCGTCCTACGGCATGGGTCGAAGAATTCCCGCGGATTGCCTTGTTCACGAATCGTTCAGCCGATCTTCATGATTGCGTATCATTCGGTCAACGGCGGTTTTGTGAATTGCGGAGTGTGAGTTCCGCCGATAGACGCCATCGCACGGAAGAACAACGCGATTGCTTTGCGCCGTGGACGACGGGAGAATGCGTCGGACACTCTGCCTGCCATCCCGCCCGCATCACTCCCCCTGCCTGATTTTCAATTCACCATGTTCAACGTCGAAGGTCGCCGGATGTCATCACCGTCTCGATTCCTCGTGCTCGGCTGCCTCGTCTGGGGGCAGATGTCCGCGGTGCTCGCGGCTGCCGACGCGCCGTCGGCCGAGAAGGTCGAGTACTTTGAGAAGCAGGTTCGCCCGCTGTTGGTTCAGCACTGTCACGAATGCCACGGTGCCAAGAAGCAGGAGGCGGGATTGCGGCTCGACAGCCGTCGGGGCTTCGAGAAGGGGGCGGAGTCGGGGCCGGTGGTGATCGCAGGGAACATTGACGGCAGCCGGTTGATTCAGGTGCTGAACCACTCGCCCAATGAAGTCCAGATGCCGCCGAAGGGGAAGCTGCCCGCCGAGCAAATAGCGATCATTCGCAAGTGGGTTGAAATGGGAACCGTGTGGCCCGACGAGGCGGGCGGGCCGGGCAGCCCCGTGGAGGCGGCGAAGAATCATTGGGCGTTTCAGCCGGTCAGGCGGCCTCTTGTCCCCTCGCCCCCGTCTTCGGGGGAGAGGGCTAGGGTGAGGGGGCCGAGTGGCGGGGGCGCTTCACCACCTGAGAAGGCCCCGCCGAAGACCGGCAGTGACAACAACGAGTCTGCAACCACAATCAGCCCCCCGCACCCGAACCCTCTGCCCCCCAAGGCGGGGGGAGAGGGGACAGGAAAAGAACCCCTCACCCTAGCCCTTTCCCCGCAAAGCCGGGGCGAGGGGACAGGACTCCGCACTCCGATCGACTCGTTCATCGTCGCGGCACTCGACGCGAAGGGGCTCGCGCTGTCGCCGCCCGCCGATCGGTACACATTCATTCGCAGAGCGACTCTCGATCTGTGGGGCATCCCGCCGACGTTCGAAGATGTGCGCGAGTTTGAGGTGGACCCGTCGCCCGATGCGCATGAGCGGCTGATCGACCGGCTGCTGGCTTCGCCGCTGTATGGTCAGCGGTGGGCGAGGCACTGGCTCGACGTGGCCCGCTACGCCGACACCAAGGGCTACGTCTTCACGCAGGAGCCCCGCTATCCGTACTCGTACACCTACCGCGACTATGTGGTCGATGCCTTCAACGCCGACAAGTCGTTCGACCAGTTCGTCCTCGAACAGTTGGCGGCCGATCAACTTGGGTTGGCAGGCAACGCGGAGGCACTCGCCGCGATGGGGTTTCTCACCGTAGGGCGGCGGTTCCTCAACAACAATCACGACATCATCGACGACCGGATCGATGTGGTCTCGCGCGGGCTGATGGGGCTGACGGTCACCTGCGCCCGCTGCCACGATCACAAGTTCGATCCGGTGCCGACCGCGGATTACTACTCGCTGTACGGCGTGTTTGCGTCGTCGGTCGAGCCGGACGATTTGCCGATCATTGGCGAGCCGAAGGAGGCCGCGGCGTATGAGGCATTTCAACGGGAGCTGGCCATGCACGAGAAAACGATTCTCGAAATCGAGCAGCAGGAGCACGTCAAGCTGATGGACGAGCTGCGCGATCGGGCGGGAGACTGCCTCGTCGCGGCGGCGCGCGAGAACAACAACTGGCTCAATCTGCCCGCCCTCTTCGAACTGAAGGCCGAGCCGCGCAAGTCGCAGGTCGAGCGGTGGAAGAAGTACCTCGAACGAACGGCCACCGCCTCGCATCCGGTCTTCACACCGTGGCATGAGTTGGCGAAAGTTGGCCGGAGCGAGTTTGCACCAGCGGCGGCGAAGCTGGTCGAACGCTGGAAGTCGGCCGAGGGAGAGGCCGACGCGGCGAAGATCAACCCGCTCGTGCGACAGGCGATCATCGACAAGCCGCCGCAGACGATCGCGGACCTCGCGCGAGTTTACGGAACGCTGTTTCAGCAAACGGCGACGCATTGGCGCGAGCTGGTGGCGAAGCAGGCCGACGCGAAGAGCCTCGCCGATCCGCACGCCGAGCAACTGCGACAGATCCTGTACGGCGAGGGCTCGCCCGCCGTCGTGACGCTCGAAGAGTCGCGCGGCCTGCTCGGCCGCGACGTGCGCGACAAGATCACGAAGGTCCGGCGCGAGGCCGACAAGTTGAAGATCTCGTCACCGGGAGCACCGCCCCGCGCGATGGTCATGCGCGACGGGGGTGTTCACAACGCCCGCATCCTGATTCGCGGCAACCCCGGCCGCTCCGGTAACGAAGTCCCGCGCCAGTTTCTCGAAGTCGTCGCCGGTCGCGAACGGAAGCCGTTCGCCAAGGGAAGCGGCCGGCTGGAGTTGGCTCAGGCCATCATCGCCCCGACGAACCCCCTGACGCCGCGCGTCCTGGTGAACCGCATCTGGCAACAGCCCTTCGGCACGGGACTCGTCCCGACACCAAGTGACTTCGCCAC
>JANMLE010000038.1:0-1119 GCA_031372385.1 Planctomycetota bacterium
GCGGCAGATGTTAGCCCACGGCGCAAGCCGTGGGACATCTGTAGCAGTCTCCCATCAGCCCGGAGGGCGACACATCGTTAGCCAAACGTTCATCGAAGAAGTGTCGCCCTCCGGGCTCAGGCGGCTTCTTTGCCGTTCAACCCACGGCTCGCGCCGTGGGCTAACATCTGCCGCCCTTCCGGGCTGAAGAGTTGTCGTCAGCTTTCGGCAGCGGATCAGCCAAGTGAGCACTGTCGGGTGACGTCAGCGGCGGCCAGTTGCCGGCAACGTCAACCAACGTCACATCGGATCAATCCCCCGTCGGAATGGCAGGAGCAGCATGCGGTCGATTCGATCCGCCTCACGCTCGTCGCGGACATGCGCCAGTCCGATGGTCATCTGTTCGTGGCCGTCTTGCGGTTGCGGCCGATAGGTTCCGAGCAGTACGTCCCACCACGGCAGGTTGAAGCCGAAGTTACTGTTGGTCTCGTGGCGATGCACCGAGTGATGGACGCGGTGCATGTCCGGTGTGACGACGATCCAGCGGAGCAGCCTGTCCAACCAGACGGGCATCCGCACATTGCTGTGGTTGAACATCGCGGTCGCATTGAGCAGCACTTCAAAGACCACCACGGCAGTGGCGCTCGGCCCGATGACCACGACCGCCGCCAGCTTGACCAGCGCCGACAGCAGGATTTCCAGCGAGTGGAACCGCAGGCCGGTCGTGACGTCGAAGTCCAAGTCGGCATGATGAACCAGATGCAACCGCCACAGGGCCGGCACGGCGTGAAACATCACGTGCTGCAGGTAGATGGTCAGATCCAGCGCCAGAATCGCCAGCACGGCCTCCAGCCAGGCGGGCCAACCGACCAGGTGCAGCAACCCCCACCCGCGCGATTCAGCGACGATCGCCGCTCCCACCGCCGTGATCGGGACGAGCCACCGGGCCAGCACCGCGTTCAACGCCACCAGTCCCAGATTGCTGGCCCAGCGCGGTCCCTTGCGAACCGTCAACGATCGACGCGGGGCGAGCACTTCCCACAAGGCCATGACGAACAGGACGCCCAGGAAGAACCCCAGCCGCACGTTGATTTCCAGCGGACCCGACATCGGCTACTTCTCCGCCTTTTCGAATCCGGC
>JANMLE010000071.1:0-1634 GCA_031372385.1 Planctomycetota bacterium
AAGCGAGGGAAACAAAGGGAAACGCCTCTTGTCATCGCCCTCGCTCACGCTGCGGGTTGGTAAAGTCAATGCCCTTGGGCTGACGCCGCCCGGCTCACCTGCGCTCATTGTTTAGCGGGATCGTCCGACCCAGCTTGGTGATTACCCGTGATGCAATTCCAGGAAGATGTCTTCGAGGTTCAGGTCTTCCACAGCGACATCGGCTTGCCATTTGTCTCGCACCTCACGGACGAGGTCATCGTCCAGATCAGCCACAGCGACGAGGGCTTGGCTCCCATTGACTTCGCTGCGCAAGGCTCCGCGCACGGAGAACTCGGGCGGGAGATTGTTTGTGGCAGTGACGCGCAGTCGTTTGACGCGGTCCTTCACCGCATCGAGTTCATCGAACAGGACGATGCGACCCTGTTTGAGGACCGCCAGATGAGACGCCACTCGTTCGAGGTCCGACGTGATGTGGGTCGAGAACAACACGGTGTGCTGTTCATGCTGACAGAGTTCGAGCAGCGAACGCAGGAACTCGCGTCGGGCGACCGGGTCGAGGCTCGCCACCGGTTCGTCGAGTACGAGTAACTCGGGGCGGTATCCGAGTGCCAGGACCAGCGCCAGCTTTTGCAACTGGCCGGGCGAGAGCGGTGCGATTCGATGCTCGCGCGGCAACTCCCAGCGGTCGAGCAGCGTCTCAACCCACGCGGCATCCCAACTGTCGTAGAACGCGGACGTGTAGGCCACGACGTGCCGGACCTTCATCCACGGATAGAGCCGAACGATCTGCGGCACGTACCCGAGACGACTCTTCGCAGAGGCACTCAGGTTCCACGGCTCTTCACCGAGGAGGCTGATCGTCCCGCCGGTCGGTCGCAGCAGGCCGAGCAGACACTTGATGAGCGTCGATTTCCCCGAGCCATTCGTGCCGACGAGGCCCACGACCGCACCAGCCGGGATATTCAGATCGACTCCCTGAAGCACGGCCTTCGACCCGAAGGACTTCTTCAGTTGTTGAATGGAGATCACGGAGTCGGAGACCACAGAGGCAGGGTTCGCAGTAGAGATCATGACTTGCGTTCCTTGAGGACGGACTTGACCACGGCCAGCGTCTGGTCGTCGGTCAACTTGAGTTGCCACGCCCGCGTGGCCAGCTCTTCGGCGAAGGGCTTCAATTCTTGTTGTCTCTCACCGACGGGAGTCTTCGGTGCGGTAGACGTTCCGCGCGTGGACGCCTCGGGAACGCGCATTCCCAGCCCTCGCTCACGTTCCAGCACACCGTCGGCTTCGAGCCGTGCGTAAGCTTTCGAGACGGTCATCATGTTGACCTGCAAGTCGGCCGCCATCTGGCGGACGCTCGGCAGCCGGTCGCCCGGTTTCAGCCGACCGCTCGACGCCAATGCCCGGATCTGGTCCATGAGCTGCCGGTAGATCGGCACTCCGGAGGTTGGCTGCACGGCGAATTCGAGCGAGGGAGTTTGCATTACTGTATTACGATAGTAATGCACTGTCGCGGAGAAGTCAAGTGAGAGCTTCAAGAAATGTGGAGTGCGGAGGCTCGACGCCGCTTTGGAATTTTCGCGTTGCGGATTTCTCCCCAATCACTTCGCGTTCGGCGCGACACACGCTTCCCAAAGGGCTGCGCCCAAAAT
>JANMLE010000094.1:0-7786 GCA_031372385.1 Planctomycetota bacterium
TTTGTCCGGTCGGCCGGGCCGATTGCGTGTCTGTCAGTGGCTGTTACATCGGAACCCGCATCTCGTTCGCAGGAGTATAACCATGAGCTTCCAGACATCAATCGCGTCGTTCAGCCGTCTGTTTCTGTTGGGCCTGGTCGCGGCCGTCGGTTCCGTCGCCGGTGCCGAACCGGAAAAGGCGGGCGATTCACCGACCGTCGCCGCCCCGCAATTCACTCTTTGGGAGGGCGGCTGCAGTCGTTCGTTGAGGGTGCTCGAAACCCACACCGACATTCACACCGCACTGCGGGCCGCGGAACGGTTGAAGCAGCAAGGGACCGAGGTGATGGTGCTTTCCGGTGAGTCCGATTGGAACCGCGCGCTGGCGGTCTTGCTCCACCAGCGCAAGGCACCAACCAACACGGCGACAATTGAGATCACGGTCTATGAAAAGGTGGGCTGCCGCCTGGGCCTGTGGCGGCCGATCAATCCGGAGGGCAAGACGGACCCCAAGACGGCGGAGGAGTTGATCGCCGCACGGCTCAAGGACGGAACAACGGTCACGGCCGTGTATCGCGTGCGAAAGTGAAGTGCCGTCCTGCCGCCCCGTGGCACGCCCCGTCAGATTTGAGAGGCCAGATTTCAGTAGTTCCATGTTCGCTGTTCACGGTAGCTGAATTCGCAAGAATTCAGCCGATATTCGCAACCTTCTGAACTCTTGCGAGTTCAGCTACGGCGCAACTTTGGAACTACTGGATTTCGAATCACTTTCTCGCCCGCGAACGGAGCACGGATCACTCGACGCGATCCGTCCCGCCACAGTAGTGTGACGGCAACTCCAGCCGGGTCTGGAGTGTGAATCTCTGTCACACCCCGTGGAGCCGCGTCGATGTTTACTCGTATTTCCGACCAATACGCGAACTGCACCGCGGTGGTGATTGGAGCCGGTGGAATTGGTGGCGCGATCATTCAATCGCTGGCCGGACACGTGGCCCGGTTGGTCGTGGGAGACCGCGATCAGGCGCTGCTGGATGGCCTCCGAATTCCCGCGGGTGTGACGGAACTGCTTTCCCGCCCGGTTGACGTGCGCGATGCCTCTTCGGTGGCCGACTTCTTCGCGTTCGTCAAGCAGACAGTGGAAGCGCCTCAATACCTGTTCCATACCGCCGGGATTCTGAATCTGGAATCGCTGGCCGACACGACGCCGACTGTGTGGGACACCGCGGTCGATGTGAATTTGAACGGGGCGTTCTACTGTGTCCGGGCCGCCGCGGAACTGATGATTCCGCAGCGGCGCGGCAGCATTCTGGTACTGGGATCAATCGCGGGAACAAAGGCCCGCTCGGGCGCGCGGGTCAATCCCGTCTACAACGCCACCAAGGCGGGACTGGCGGCGCTGGTCAACGCGGCGGCCATGCAGCTTCGCCCGCACGGCCTCCGCATCAACTGCATTTCACCCGGCCCGACCGCCACGGCGATGATGGGCCTGCAACCGCGGCAGGTTCACGATGCCATCGGCGCGATCGCGCTGGATCAGCGGCAGAACCATCCGACCGAAGTGGCTGAGCTGGCTCTGTTCGTCGCCGCGCACGGCCGCTTCACGGGCGAGGATCTGTGCATGGGGGGCGGTGCCGGCCTGGGGGGTTGAACGCGTCCTGCCCTTGATACCCGGCACGCAGTTTCCGGACGAGCGCCGGACGAATCCGTGTCTTGTCCCGTGGGGCAAGTTGCCTGAATCCATTCGAGACTACGACCGCGTCAAACCGAAAGAATTCGCCGTTCTGATTTTCCAGGCCGGTTTCAAAGTCGTCTGAACCACAACTGCGAGTTGTCTCATGAGCAGCACCGCCACAACACCTGATCGAGTCATCCGCGTCATCGTCTCGTCCACGTTCCGCGACATGCGGGCTGAGCGGATGAGTTGGTTCTGAAAATCTTCCCGCAGCTTCGGCGGCTGTGCGAAGAGCGTGGTGTGACGTGGGGCGAGTTTGATCTGCGGTGGGGCATCTCCGACGAGCAGAAGGCGGACGGCCAAGTGCTGCCGATCTGCCTGGAAGAGATCAAACGCTGCCGGCCGTACTTCATCGGGCTGCTGGGTGAGCGGTACGGCTGGATCCCGACGGCCATCTCCGACGAAGTTCTCGAACGCGAACCGTGGATCAAGCGGCACTCCGGCGGTGCGGACGCCCACAAAAAAGCGGTCACGGAGTTAGAGATTGTGCATGGTGTGCTCAACAACGCGGAGATGGCCGACCACGCCTTCTTTTACTTCCGTGACCCGACATTCATCGGCAGGCTGTCGGCGGATCAGAAGCAAGAGGATTTCGTTTCGGAGGACGACCAGAGTCTCCAAAAGTTGAACCGGCTCAAGGACGACATCCGGCAGCAGCACCGCGCAGGGAAGTTGAAGTACGAGCCGCGTGAGAACTACCGGGATGAGAAATCTCTCGGTGAGCGAGTGCTGGCCGACTTCACCGCGCTGATCGACACGCTCTATCCGCAAGGGCAGGAGCCATCACCACTGCAACGCGAGCGGATGGATCACGACGCCTTCGCTCGCAGCCGAGCGGGCGTTTGCGACTGGGGACGGAAACGGCATCAGCTACCATGCGCGGTGATTGACGCCTGATGGTTCCAAACGGGCGTCGCGTCGTTTGAAGTCTTCGTTACGCGAATTTACCTTCGGAGAGAGTTGCCCATCATGCCGCGCGATCCCGATGAGTTTGACTTCTTCGTCTCATATGCCCGGGCAGACAACTCCGACGGTTGGATCACTCAGTTCGTCGAAGAGCTGCTGGTCGAGCACCGCAAGTTCAGCGGCGGGCGCGAGCTGACCTACTTCTTCGACAAGACCGACATCGGCAGCTTCGACGACTGGCAGCATCGGCTGCATCACGGGCTGGCGAAGTCGCGGCTGTTTCTGGCGTTCATCTCGCCGAGCTACTTTGCCAGCGAGTGGTGTCGGAAGGAGTGGAAGGCATGGATCGACACCGAGATCGCCAAGCACATTTTGTCGGGCGGAGCCGCGCCGATCTATTTCGTCGAGATGCCGGGGTTTGTCGGCAAGATCCACGGCCTGCGTGAGCAGTCGATGTTGGACGAGCATGAAGTCGCGCGGCAAGTCGCCGAACTCTGTCGCTTGCCGGAACCGCGAGACGACTTCATCGTCGCGTCGGCATCCGTGGTGCGACAGATGCGTAACCGTCGGCAGATCACAGCCGACTTCGTGCTGCCGTTTCAGCAGCAGGGGATCGACGCCTTGCGGCGCGACGATCTGCGGTGCGTGCTGGAGCGATTGGCTCGCGATCTCGACGAATGCTCCGAGCGAGTGCGGCTGGCGGCGGACAGTCTCAGCACGGTGCCGCCGTACAACAAGAAATTCTCCGGCCGCTTGAACGAACTGCTCGACCTGCGACAGCGGCTGAAGGACGACCGCGCCGGAGTCATCTGCGGCGTGCATGGCCTGGGGGGGATCGGCAAGACCGAGTTGGCGTTCACCTACGCCCACGCCTTCGCCAGCGGGTATCCGGGAGGCCGGTTCCTGATTCCCTGCGATGGCAAGTCGTGCCTGCGCGACGCGGCACTCCATTTGGGTGACTTGTTCCGCGACCAGATTAGCGACGAGGAACGGAAGACGGCCGAATCGTACTTCGTGGCGATTAAGTCCAGCCTGCGCGAGCGGCTCGACAAGGTCGGTCACATTCTGCTGGTGTTGGACAACGTCTCGGACCTGCAAGTCGTCTCGCCGCAGCAGACCGACCTGCTCACGTCGCTGGGACCGAAGCTGCATCTGTTGGCGACGACGCGGCTGCTCCCACCGTCCGGCGGCGCGTGGCTGACGTTGGGCGAACTGCCAGATGCCGATGCGCTCGACATGCTGGAGAAGCATCGCCCGTTCGAGCCCGTAGGATGGACGCCCTCGTCCGTCCCGGTTGGTTCGGCAAATGCGGACGGACGAGGGCGTCCATCCTACGAGGCGGCCGAGCGCACGGCCGCACTCTGCATCGTGAAACGCCTCGGCGGTTTCGCGCTGGCGGTCGAGTTGGTCGCGGCCTGGTTGGCCACGCATCGCGAAACCACCTACGCGCAGTTCGCGGTGGGTCTCGGTTTGGATGACTTGGAGGCGATCGCCGACTCGGACGATGTGGAACTGCGGCGGCACAACCATCAGCGTCGCTTGTCTGCGGTGCTTGGTCCCGTGCTGGAGGAGTTGCAACCTGCGGAACGCCGAGCGCTGGAATACGCGGCCTGCCTGCCTCCCGATCTAGTCCCGCTCCCCTGGTTGCAGACATTGGTGACCCAGGACTTCCCGGAATTTACCCGGCGCTCGCGCTTGTCTGATCCGTGGTCTGACCTCTGTCGCCGCTTGGTGCGATTGGCGCTGTTCATGCGTGTGGAAGAAGAAACGACGGACCAACGGCTGGTGCGAGTCCACCGCCTGGTTCAAGACCTGGTCCGCCGCGACTTGGACGAGGCCACCGTTGCGGAGCGGCAGCAGGCGCTCCAGGCGTTGATTGAAGAGCGGGACCGTGTGCTGAAACAAACGACGCGCTGGCAGGCCGCGCGCTGGGAACTCGAACCTCTCGACGCCCTCGCCGATCTGTGGGCCGAGACCGGCCACACTTGGGCGTCGTGGTTGCTCAACCAAGGTGGTCTACGGTGGCACAATCTCGCCGAATGGACGCGAGCCGAGCCGCTGATGCGCCGCGCGCTGGTCATCGACGAGCAGTCCTACGGACCCGAGCACCGCCACGCTGCCCACGACCTCAGCAACCTGGCGCTGTTGCTCAAGGACACGAACCGTCTGGCGGAGGCCGAGCCGCAGATGCGCCGGATGGTGACGATCTTACTCAATTTCAAACGCAGCACCGGCCACGAGCATCCCCACTTTCAGGCGGCATTCGGCAACTATGCCGCGCTCTTGAAAGCGATGGGCCGGTCGCAGTCCGACGTGGACGCCGCTTTGCAGAACTTGATGGCCGAATAAGAAACGCGGCGTTCATCGCTCCGCGTGAGGTGAGCTGATCGCGGGTGGAACGCTGCCTGTCCCATCAGTGCCGAACTCGCGCACTGAGGTGACGTGGAGGACATTGTTTCCAGGCGGCGGACGCAATCGAAGGGACGGCGGAGAATGAGAGTGACATGGAAGACTCCTCACCGACACGCCCGCCGACCGACAGCGAACTGTGCGACGAGCCGGTGGTTCAGTTGGCGATTGAGGAAGCGTGAAACGATTCGAAACCGCACGACCCCGAAACACGGCATGAAGAGGGGGGCTGGATCTACAGGAACCTGTTGAGCGGCGCAATCACCGTGCGGCGCGCAGCACCCGGCCACCAGTCGGAAGTCAATCTTGCCAACCCGCCACAGGTGTCGGGACACATCGTGGTGGGCGTGTTCCATACGCACCCCAACCCTTCGGCGGAAGGTTGGGAGCCTGTCCCAGTGAAGCGGACCGTGACGCGGACGAACGGGATGGCATGCCCGACTTGATTCGTGCCGACAATGGAATCCACGTTTCCGGTCCTGAAAGCCGTCGCGGTGGACTCGCGGGTGGCCGCGGATTTCCAGCCTGACTCACGGAGAAAGGAAACAGAATGAGCACTGCTTCTCTTCTCGCACCACAGCTTTCGTCCCGACGAAGTCCTGCGTGTCGCCCGCCTGGATGCGGATCGAGCCTACCGAGACCTCGCGCGATTCGTCATTCGGATCGCACGAGAACCTGACGGCTGGCATGTGGACTTCGATCTCCACGATGCGACGGCTCGCGGCGGCGGCCCGCATTACGTCATTGATCCCGTCAGCGGCGTCATTGTCACGAAACGCTACGAACAGTAGCGCGACCATCGAACGGGAAATCAACCCGGTGGCCGAGCGTGACGCGGAACTCGACGAAAACTGCGTTTCGGCCAATTGTGAATTGTGATGTGCCTGACCCCTGCCTCAACGTTGATCGCCGGGTAACCACGCTCGCCACGAGCGTGGGTTTTCCGCGGTCGACGGCGAATGGCCTTCCCTGCGAGATTCCCGTGGTCCGAAACGGCATGACGGTATCAGGTGGGGGAGACTGTCGACTTGCGCCGTTATACCTCACGCGGCCTTACCTGAGACGTTTAACCGCTACGCCAACGGCGTGCGCGAGAACAACGGTTCGCCCCCATCTGCGCGCACGCCGTTGGCGTAGCAGTTAAACGAAAACGTATCACTTTGGGCCGTGAGATGGATCTGTCCCAACACTGTTCGGCACTCGGGTTGTTGGCGGCATGATTTTCCGCAGTTGCACGGCACGCTTTTTGCGCCCGACGGGGCCTCGACTATTGTTTGGTGATGGAGACTCAGAACTCACGGAAGAAGCGGGGCGGGCGGTTGTCCGTCGCAATGGACAACGCCACGGGTGCTGAACGGCCAGCCGAGCCATCATCAGCCGAGCCAGCCTCGGCCGAGAAACGGCTGACCGAGAAGGACATTGTCGGGCTGAAGTACTTTGACCAACTGCTGCCGCTGTTCAAACGCTTGCATCACGACGGCTGCGAGCGCGACAAGGCGGGGAACCGCGACCTGCATTTCGACCAGTATTGCCTGATGGTGCTGGTGTTCCTGTTCAACCCGGTTTGTTCGTCGCTGCGGGCGTTGCAGCAGGCGAGCGAGCTGCAGAACGTGCAGAAGAAGCTGGGATGTTCGCGGGCGGCACTCGGGTCGCTGTCCGAGGCCGCCACGGTCTTCGACCCCGAGCGGTTGGTCGGGATCATCCAGGAATTGAGCGGCCAGCTTCCCGCCCACGGCACGACCGCGCAGGACCAGCGACTGAAGGACATTCCGGGCACGCTGACGCTGGTCGATGCCACACTGATCACCGCGATGCCGCGGATCATGCAGGCCTCGGTCAGGAAGCGGCGGGGCGAGAGCGGCACGGTGAAGTGGCGGCTGCACACTCACTTCGAGGTCGACCGCCATGTGCCGTCGCGGATCGACGTGACGCCCAACGGCGGCGGCGACCACGACGAACGGGCCGTTCTCCACCGGACCATCGAACCCGACCGGCTGTACGTGAAGGACCGGGGCTACGCCAAGTTCAAACTGTTCAACGACATCGTCGCGGCCGGGTCGAGCTACGTCTGCCGACTGCGCGACAACAGCGTCTACGAGGTCGTCGAAGACAAACCGCTCAGCGAGGCGGACCGCGCGGCGAACGTGCTGTCGGACCAGATCGTGCGGTTCGGCCAATCGGGCAAGGTCGCTGACCGACCCAACCACGCGATGCGACTGGTCCTCGTGAAGATCAAACCGCACGTCTCGAAGGGAAAATACCAAGGCGGCTCGTCGGGCGTCGACAGCGACGGCATCCTGCGGATCGCCACGAACCTGCTCGACGTCCCCGCCGAAATCATCGCACTCCTCTATGCCTACCGCTGGACCATCGAGATCTTTTTCCGACAGTTCAAGCATCTGTTGGGCTGCCGCCACCTGCTGAGCCACAACCAAAACGGCATCGAGATTCAATCCTATTGCGCGATTATCGCCTGCCTGGTGATCGCCCTCTGGACGGGCCGCAAGCCCACGAAACGGACGCACGAGATGCTCTGCTTCCACATGCTGGGTTGGGCCACGACCGAGGAAGTCGAAGCCCATCTGGCGAAGCTGAAGCTCGCCGACGCACAGGCCGCGAAAAAACTCTGATCGGCCCGCCGCGCTCGATTGCAAACCTCGCAATCCGAGCCCCTTTACGCTGCGCACTCGACAACCCGCAGCCTCTCTTTCCCCGTCGGGCCACCGGTTCGCGCTGCTCGAACTTCCGCCCGAGCCCACC
>JANMLE010000728.1:0-2766 GCA_031372385.1 Planctomycetota bacterium
CGGTTGAACTGCGTGAAGACCAGGTTCCAGATCTCGACCGTCTTCGTCGCTCCGGGCGGCAGATAATAGATTTCACTGCACGGACCGCAGACACCGTCGGGGCCCTGCGACGGGGCGGACGCGGTCCAGAAGTTCTCCCCCTCGTCCTCGCGCGAGATCCGATTGGCGGGCAGTTTGATCTCGTTGTTCCAGATCCCGAACGCCTCGTCATCATCCAAGTAGACGGTGACGGTCAGCCGCGTCGGGTCGAGTCCCAGCCACTTCTTCGTGGTGAGGAATTCCCACGCCCAGTGAATGGCTTCCTTCTTGAAGTAGTCGCCGAACGAGAAGTTGCCGAGCATCTCGAAGAACGTGTGGTGATAGGCCGTCACGCCGACGTTGCCGATGTCGCCCGTTCTCAGACACTTCTGGCAGGTGGTCGCCTTGGTGAACTCGATCGGACCGATCCCCAGGAACTGGTTCTTGAACTGGTTCATCCCGGCCGGGGTGAACAGGACGGTCTTGTCATCTTTGGGGACGAGCACATCCGTCGGACGGCGGACGCAACCCTTGGATTCAAAAAACTCCAGATACTTCTCGCGCAGTTCGTCGGTTTTCATGTCGAGTTCCGTCAGCCTTCCATGCCCGGCACGATGTCGCCAGATTGTTCCCGAGGTGCTGGCTTGAGTTCGAGACCGCCCGCGCGATTCCGTGCCAGCAAGTTTGGTCGGAAAGATAGCAGATGCGGTCAGACCGGGCGACTGTAGGCAGTCGCAGCAGACGACGGACTGCCTATTCGTAGCTGAATTCGCAAGAATTCAGCGAAACAGCGGAGCACGACCTGAGTTCTTGCGAACTCACCTACGACGCCGGGAATCATCCGGGCTGTCCGGTCCGAAGCGACGCGTTGCAATGCTCATCAAAGACGCGACGGCGAACGTTCGCCAGCTTCTGTCACTGCGGGTTCCAGCAGTGCCTACCCCGCGCGCCTATTCGCGGAGGGTGATCTTCCCGCCCTCGTACAGCCGCAGTTCGACGGGGCCGCGGGTCAGCTTGGTGGCCTCGGCGAATTCGCGGGGGGTGTTGACCGCGATGCGGTTGACCTCGGAGATGAACACACCGGGTTGGATTCCGGCCGCTTGGGCGGGACTTCCCTCGGCGGCCTTGGTCACCACGACCGCGCGACGATAACGCTCGTCACTCGATTGGTACTTCTTGCGGCCGGTGGAGTAGTCCACGGAGATGCCGCGCCAGGGTGCGTAGCGCGGAGTGGTTTCGATGATTCCCTCGTCGTCCATCACCGACCACTTGCCGAGCGTGACCTTCAATGTGAGCAGCCCCCGGCTGCGCCAGATCACGACATCGACGACCGATTCAGGGGGATGCGAACCGACGATCCGCATCAGGTCGGAATTGGAATACGTCGGCACGTCGCCGACACTCAGGATCACGTCGCCCTGCTGAATACCGGCGCGGTGGGCCGGGGAATCGAGCGCGACGAAGTCTGCCCGCACGGCCGATGCCCGCTTGATTCCAGTATTGCGAGCACGAAACTCACTCGGGGTTTCAGTCACGGGACGTACCCCCAACATGCCGTATTCCACTTCGTGTCCGGCAACCAGTGACTTGACGACGCGCCGCGTCAGGCCGTCCATCGGAATCGCGAACCCGGCGGACTTCTCATAGCCCTCGATCGCGGCGAGTGACGTTGTCAGGCCGATCAGTTCCCCATTCAAGTTCAGCAACGGGCCACCGCTGGTGCCGAGGTTCATGCGTCCGTCAATCTGAATCAGGTTGCCCAAGCGGTACATCATCGACTGCGTTTTGTGGTCGTCAGTATAGGGGAGGGGACGTCGCGCCAGATTCGCAACCATCCCCCAACTCGCGCTGGCCGAACCATCGTGCGCGAGCGCGTAGGGGTTGCCGAGCATGACCACCAGTTGTCCCTTTCGAGCTGGGGTCGAGGTCGTCCAGTCGAGTGGCTTCAGGTCGACGGCGTCGATCTTCGCCGCTTCCAGGTTCAGTGCGAGTGCGGCGAGATCGCTGCGGGGATCGGCGGCGATGATCGAAGCCAGGCAGCCACGGCGGTCGGTAAACCGCACATACAGCTTTGTCCCGTCTTTGGTCTCGTGAGCCGGGAACACCGGCCCTCCTTGAACGACGTGATAGTTGGTGAGAACAATCCGTTCGTTCGCGCGAGGGCCACCGATGATGACGCCCGCTCCAAAGTTGTTCGGTTGAAAATCGGGATTCTCGGGATCGCTGGGTGGCCCGTCGATAGGTGGCGGTTGTCCCACTCTATCAAACGGTCCGATTTCAACGCTGGTGTTCTCTGAGGGAGCAGGCCGGACCTTTGCGATGCTCACCACCGAAGGCTCGGCCTGTTCGATGACTTTCGTCAGCGCGTTTTCCAATGCCTGTGCCACGTCATCGGCATCCGCCATCGCCGCGAAGCCAAACACAAGGCCCGTCCAAGCCGATAGCCGGATGGTCCATCGAGCAGCGCGATCAGTGAGGTGGCGGGCGATTACCATGTGGCGGAGAGACCCAGATCGGTCGTTCGTTTCATGAGGTGTCGAAGATCCTGCGCAGGTGAACGCGGATTCTACCGGCGCAATCCCAGTACCGCATCGTGAATTCTTCATCCCGGTCGGGCAATCGCCCTTTTGAGTCTCGGGCTTCCGTAGGGTGGGACCAGTGGCGGGGGGGGGGGGGGGGGGCCCCCCCCGGGGGAGGGAGGGGGTAACGGGGGGGGGGGGGGGGGGGGGCGGCGCGGGGGGCCCGCCC
>JANMLE010000116.1:0-8136 GCA_031372385.1 Planctomycetota bacterium
CTCGACTGGATCGCCGAGGCGCTGTGGGGGCAGAAACGATAAGGCGATCGGCGACTAGAAGTTTACCCGCTTGGGGTCAGGCACCTTGTTGGGTACGGGAACTCCTGCCGTTCGCCTAACGAACTCAGGATCATTCAGCACGAAGAAACGGAGGGAAACAACATGTCGGACGGCGAGTATGAAGACATCGACGCGAAGCTGCAGGAACTGGCCGACGAGGTCAGCGAATTGAGCGAACGGTGCCACTACCGCACGATGTTGCGGGTGGCCAACGAGGCCCGGCGGTTGGCGCGTGTCGAGCGGCAGTTGATGCCCTACATGACCGCCAGCTTTCACGTGATGAACGATTCGCGAAACGTGTTGCACCCGACCACCGGGCGCGAGATGGCGATCGAGCTGATCACGCTGTTGGAAAGTGAAGACCGCGCGCGGCAGTTCCAACCGAACCTGCCCGAGGAGGACTACGAGCGGACGAAGTGGTGGCTGACCGCATGCGCGTATGACAACCTCGCGGTGAACACCGCCGAGTCCCACGGCTACAACTCGGACGGGATGCACCAGTGCATCACCGACGGGATTCAGGTCTGCCGCCGGACCGGCAAGATGCAGTGCATCGCGTGCTTCCGCGAATACGCCACCGACGTCTACGTGGCGGCCGACGATCTCGATATGGCGCTGCACCACGCGCGGGTCGGGATCAACAACAAGGATCCGGGACCGCACGACCGGCGGCATGTCGGCGCGAAGGACAGCACACGCATCCTGGCGTTGCACGGCCATGTGGAAGCGGCGCTCGAGATGCTGGACCTCGCCTGGAAACTGGCCGACGTCTATCACAGTCCGTATGCGGGAAAGCTCGACACCCACACCCGCGCCGTCGAATTGTTTCATCTGGCCGGATGCCCCGAACGGCTGGAGAAACTGCCGCGCGTGCTGTCGTTCGACGAGGGTGAGAACTACGAAGGTCCGGACGACGAAGTGCTGATCGAGCCGCCGCGTGACGAGTATCCCAGCTATTTCCTCGACCGCGATCTGGCCGATTCATTCGCCGCTTGTTGCCGTGATGACTACGACGCCGCCGCCGCGCTGCTGCAACCATGGGACGTTCTTCTCCGCGAACAGAAGTGCCTGACCAAGTGGTTCGAAGTTCGGTTGCGGCTGGTGGCGATCGCCCGTATGACCGGCAAAATGCCGCGGGCCGAGGCGCTGGCCAAGCCGCTGCGCGAAGCGGCCGAGGTGGCGCGGGACTGGATGACGCAGCGCCGGTTGGCGCGGGTGCTGGACGAATCGATCTCCGCCACGCCGCTCGCGCTGGCGGGGCCGGTGACGGTCGGACCGTTTGCGGAGAAGCCTCGGGCGGTCCCTGTCGAACAGTCCGTACCGGCCGACATCGCGACACCGTCACCGGATGGCTCCGCCGAGTCCGACGAGGCAACTGACGAAGATTCCGACGTCCCCGCGACACCGCTTGCCGAAGTCGTCCAGAACGTGTATGTCCAATTGATGGAGAGTGGCGGCGAGCCCGACAAGGTGGCCGCGGTCATCAATGGCATTCTCGCGGTCGCGCCGGACTCGGTCACTCATCCGGAAGATGCCAGTCGGCTGATGCATGTCACACGGTTCGTCGGTGTCGAAGGCGACAGGGCCGCCGATGTCTGGCAGTGGGCGGAATCGATTGCCCGGCAGCATCCGCAGCACGCGACCGTCTTGAGCATGTTCGCCGCTTTGGGGGCCAGTCTGCGCGACAACGCCGACGGAACCTTGGACGACATCGTCACCGACGATCGTCTGGAAAACCTGTTCCGCGAGTCACTCGATCTCGATCAGCACGCCGGCGACAACTTCGCCCGCGCGGGCTCGTACTACCTCGACCAGGAAAACTACGGCGAGGCGGAACGCTGTCTGGCGCGCGGCTTCCGGCTGCTGCGGTCGTCGGGCCATTTGGCACTGAAGCTGGCCGAGGTCTACTCGCGGACCGACCGCCCGCGCGACGCCGTCGCGGTGCTCGACATGGCCCTGCGCGAAGGATGCGACGATCCGGATGTCGCGTGGGAAGCTGCGGTGAGCGCCAACCATGTCGAGCAGTTCGATGCGGCGCTGACGTACCTGGACCGCTACGACAAATTGCGTCCCGAGCAGCCGTGGAGCAACTACTACCGGGCCTGTGCGCTGCTGGAACTAAGTCGCCCCGCCGAAGCGCTGACCGCGCTGGATCTCGAATCGCAGTTCAACCCCGAGTTGACCTATCACGTCGCCGTGCTGCGCGCCAGTTGTCTGGCGGCCCTGAAACAGGACGACGAGTTTCGTATCCAATTGGCAGCGCTGCTGGCCGCGCCCATTGCCGATGTGACCTATCTGACTCCGAACGGACTGCAACGGATGTTTACGCGGTTGTGGAAGTCGGCCGCGGAATTCCTCGCGCCGGACGATCCCGCGCTGGAACTGTTCGAAACCCGGCTGCTGGAGATGGGATTGGCACCCAACGAGTTGTTCGCCGCGCATCGGGAACGAACGCCGGCGATCGACGGCGACATCGACGGCGACAAGGTCAACTTCTACCGCTGCGTGGTCCGGCAACCGCTCGATCCGAGTTGGAACTCGTTCGCGGGTCGACTGGCGGATGAAGACGATTGGACCGCGTACGACATCCCGTGGGGCGTGCTGGCTCACGATGAAGCCGAGGCGGTAAAGTTCGTGCTCGCCTGGCAGCAGCGCTGCTTCACGCTGCCGGCCGAGATGCTGGAGGTCGAGGAAGACGGCACCGACTTCACCGACGCACCCGGCGTTGTCTGGCAGGGCTATCGCGAGGGGGAGACGCCGGACGACGACGAAGAGGATGACCTCGACGATGACGATGGCCTTGATGAGGATCTCGACGACGAGGATCAGTGATCGGTCTCTCTCAAATAACCGGTCGCGCCGACATCGTTTATCCCGGAGCCAACGGCGACGGCGGGCGCTATCAGCGGGGCAATTCTCATCATCAGGCGCTGGCAACCCACTCCGTCGCCGTTGGCTCCGGGTTAAACGACGACGCGACCGCGGCAGAGCCGCTGCGCGCGATCAACCGCGTGAATTGCAGTTGTGGGGCCACTTTCTATAATCCGCAGGCGTTCCCTTCACCGGCCTCTTGCCGCGAAGGGATCGGGGATACAGATGGCGATCGCGATCCAGACTTGCCCGAGTTTCCGTGCGGCCCGCTCAGCCGCCGGGGAATCTCGGGCATTCCCTTGATGGATTCGATCAACGGCGGCAGTGACTGCATGGAGTTCGCAAGATGGATACGGGAAGTGCCCGGCCAACGGCCGGGCTGATTGATCTGGTCGGGCTCCGCTGGTTCTTTCGGTTGTTGTCGTCGTCGATCGGTCAGAAGTTCGTGATGGGAATCACGGGCCTGTTGCTGTGCGGCTTCCTTGTCGCGCACCTCGCCGGCAACCTGCTGCTGTTCGCCGGCGAGGATCTGTTCAACGAGTATGCCAACAAGTTGCACGCGCAGTGGGAACTGCTGATCGTCGCGGAGACGGGCCTGCTGGTGCTGTTTCTGACCCACATCTATCTCGCCTTCGCCACCACGATCGGCAACGCACGCGCCCGCGACGAACAGTACGCGGTCAAGCAACCCAAGGTGCCGGGTCGAATCGTCGGAGCCAACACGTGGATGTTTGCCTCGGGGGCCGTGATCCTGGGCTTTGTGCTGCTGCACCTGGTCGACCTGCGGTTGGGAATGGAGGGGATCAACCTGCGCGGCTTGGAATACAAGAAAGATTCTCCGTTTGACTCCACGGTGATGGTCTTGAGCAATCCCGTCAGCCGGGTCGTCTACACGATCGCGGCGATCATCTTGGGGATTCACCTGTCGCACGGTTTCTTCAGCGCCTTCCAATCGCTGGGGCTGAACCATCCGAAATACACGCCGCTGATCAAGCTGGTCGGGCAGATCTTTGCCATCATCATCGCGGTCGGATTCGCCAGTCTCGCCCTGTTCATTCCCGAGATCTGGCGTTCGTGATCGCCGGTCCGCCCGGTTCCTGATCCTTCCTGCATTCGCCCGTTCGCCCAAGGATTTCCGCAACATGGTGACTGTCGCCGACACCCCGCTCGATGGACGATGCCCGACGGGCGACATTGCGACCCGGTGGGACCGCCACAAGTTTGACCTGAAGCTCGTCGCGCCGCACAACAAGCGGAAGAACACGATCATTGTCGTCGGCACCGGTCTGGCCGGAGGCTCCGCCGCCGCATCGCTCGCCGAGTTGGGATACAACGTCCTGTCGTTCTGCATCCAGGATTCACCGCGCCGCGCCCACAGCATTGCCGCTCAGGGAGGGATCAACGCTGCGAAGAACTACACCAACGACGGCGACTCGGTCCAACGGCTCTTCTACGACACGGTGAAGGGGGGCGAGTGGCGGGCGCGCGAGAGCAACGTCTACCGGCTCGCGACGCTCAGCACGTCGATCATCGACCAGTGCGTCGCGCAGGGAGTGCCGTTCGCGCGCGAGTACGGCGGGTCGCTGGCCAACCGGTCGTTCGGCGGATCACAGGTCTCGCGCACGTTCTACTGCGCGGGACAGACGGGGCAGCAGCTTCTGATCGGTGCGTATCAGGCCATGATGCGGCAGGTGCATGCCGGGCGAATCAAGGTCTTCGCGCGACGCGAGATGCTGGATGTCGTCGTCGTCGATGGAGTCGCCCGCGGGATCGTGACTCGCGACCTGGTGACGGGCAAGTTCGAGACCTTCTCCGGCGACGCGGTCGTCCTCTGCACGGGCGGATATGGCAATGCCTACTACCTCTCGACGATGGCCAAGACCTGCAACGTGACGGCCGCGTGGAGAGCCCACAAGCGCGGAGCCTACTTTGCCAACCCGTGCTACACGCAGATTCATCCGACCTGCATCCCGGTCAGCGGTGACTATCAGTCGAAGCTGACACTGATGAGTGAAAGCCTCCGCAACGACGGTCGCGTGTGGGTGCCGCTGGCGAAAGGGGACACTCGCTCACCCGATCAGATTCCCGAAGCCGAGCGAGACTACTACCTCGAACGGCGTTACCCGTCGTATGGCAATCTCGCTCCGCGCGACATCTCGTCCCGTGCGGCGAAGGAGCGCTGCGATGCGGGCTTTGGAGTCGGGCCGTCGGGTTTGTCGGTCTATCTCGATTTCGCGGCGGCCATCAAGCGGGACGGCGAAGACGTGGTGCGTGGCAAGTACGGCAACCTCTTCCACATGTACGAGAAGATCACCGCCGAGAACCCGTACAAAGTCCCGATGCGGATCTACCCGGCGGTTCACTACACGATGGGCGGCCTGTGGGTCGACTACAACCTGCAAAGCAATTTGCCTGGTCTGTATGTCCTCGGTGAGGCGAACTTCTCGGACCACGGAGCCAACCGTCTCGGCGCGAGTGCCCTGATGCAGGGTCTGGCCGATGGCTACTTCGTCATTCCGTACACGGTCGGCGACCACATCGCGACGAAGAAGCTGAAGCCGGTCTCGACCGAAGCCCCCGAGTTTGGTGAGGCTCTCACCACCGCCAAGTCGCGGGTCGAGTCGATCCTGAAAGTGAACGGCAAACGCAGCGTCGAGCAATTCCATCGGGCGCTCGGTCACATCATGTGGGACCATGTCGGAATGGGCCGCAATGAGAAGGGCCTCATCAAGGCGATCGACTCGATCAAACAGCTTCGCGATGAATTCTGGTCCGACGTGAAGGTGCTCGGCAGCGGTGAGACACTCAACCAGAACCTCGAACATGCCGGTCGGGTCGCCGACTTCCTGGAGTTTTCCGAACTGCTCGCGCGCGACGCCCTGCATCGCGACGAATCGTGCGGCGGCCACTTCCGCGAAGAGCATCAGACGAGCGAGGGCGAATGCGCACGCAACGACAACGATTTCTGCTACGCCGCCGCCTGGGAGTACCAGGGAGTTGGAGGCGACTCGATCCTGCACAAGGAACCGCTGACGTTCAACGACTGCCCGCTCGGCACACGCAGCTACAAGTGACTCAGCCTTGAAGGCAACAAGAACAACCACGGAAAACACGGAAGGACATGGAAACAAGCAAGAACGCAAGCCAAAGCGATGAACGAGACAGGCAACAAGCCATGACTTCCCGCCTCCCCCTCATTCCGTGAACTTCCGTGTTTTCCGTGGTTAAGAAGGTCTTTTGCAATGTCTCACGCCGCTTCCAAATCCTTGAACCTCACCCTGAAAATCTGGCGGCAGACCGCGCCGGACAAGCCGGGAGCGCTCAAGACCTATTCGCTCACCGGCATCTCGCCCGACATGTCGTTCCTCGAAATGCTCGACGTGCTGAACGAGCAACTCATCGCGAAGGGCGAAGAGCCGGTCGCGTTCGATCACGACTGCCGCGAAGGGATCTGCGGCACCTGCGGCGTGATGATCAACGGTCAGGCGCACGGACCCGACACCGAGACGACGACCTGCCAGCTTCACATGCGCCGGTTCAACGACGGCGACACGCTGCTGATCGAACCGTGGCGGGCCCGGGCGTTCCCGATCATCCGCGATCTGGTCGTCGATCGTTCGGCGTTCGATCGCATCATTCAGTCGGGCGGTTACGTGTCGGTCAACACCGGCGGCGCTCCCGATGCCAACGCGATCCCGGTTCCCGGCCACATGCAGAAGGACGCGATGGCCGCCGCCGCCTGCATCGGATGCGGAGCCTGCGTCGCCTCGTGCAAGAACGCCTCGGCCATGCTGTTTGTTTCGGCAAAGGTCTCGCACCTCGTCAGCCTCCCGCAGGGCCAGACCGAGCGGAGCAAGCGCGTGTTGAGCATGGTGGCCACGATGGACGCCGAACAGTTCGGCAACTGCTCCAACACCGGCGAATGCGAAGCCGCCTGCCCCGCCGGCATCAAGCTGACCAACATCGCCCAGATGAACCGTGAATACATGAAGGCCCTGCTGTTCTCGGGAGAGTGAAGCGGACTTTCGTTGGAAGGAGGGACACCGTGAGCGCTGGACTGTTGGAGCGACTGGAAACGGAACTCGACGACTTGTCCGAGGCTGAGCAGCGGATCTTGCTCGAACGCTTGGCCCGTCGTCTGAGCGACCGAGCCGCCAAGTGGACGAGTGACTTCACCGCCGATCTCGACGCCATGGTCGGTGACCCGGAGATGCGCCACGAGCTGGCGGCGATTGACCCGACCTTTCTCGTTCCGACCGCAGTGCTACGATAGTTGTCGTGTGGCCGGGCACGTTCTCTGGAGGAGGTCATCATGGAGACAGCAACGATGGGCAAGGTGGTGGTTGCGGCGAAGATCGAGAACATGACCGACGCCACGCTCATTCGGGAGGGGATCGACATCAAACGCCCCATCCGGACGGTCCATGTCGAAGATGCCTTGGTCGATACCGGTGCCACGATGCTCTCGCTCCCGCAGCGGCTGATCGTCGAACTCGGTTTGAAGCAGGTGAGTTCGCGAACCGCCAGGACACCGGCCGGCATCCGGACGTTTCCCGTTTTTGAAACGGTTCGCCTGACCGTTCAGGATCGGGAATGCGATGTCCCGGTCTGCGAGCTTCCCGACACGTGTCCAGTTCTGATTGGCCAGATTCCGCTGGAGATGCTCGACTTTGTGGTCGATCCGGGTCGGCAGCAGTTGATCGGCAACCCGGATCATGGCGGCGTGCAGATGATCGACATGTTCTGAATGCAATGTCGGAAGAGGTTGAGATGCTCGAACTGATCGCCCACCGCACGCCGCTCTATGACTGGCACGCCTCCCACAACGGACGCATCGTCGAGTTCGGCGGTTGGGAAATGCCCGTGCAATACAGCGGGATCGTCGACGAGCATCAGGCCGTCCGCAAGTCCGCCGGGTTGTTCGACATTTCGCACATGGGCCGGCTGCAATTCACGGGGGCCGATGCGCCGCGGGTGCTCGATCATCTGGTGACGTGCCGCGTGGACAATCTCGCCATCGGCCAGATCCGTTACGGCCTGATGTGCAACGACGCGGGCGGCGTGCTCGACGACGTCCTCGTCTACCGCAACTGCGACAACATCTACGGCTTGGTGGTCAACGCGGGCAACGCGACGAAGATTCGCGCGTGGATCGAGCAGCGTCATGGCGACCTCGCACCGGCTGCGGGATCGCTCGATTTTCAG
>JANMLE010000734.1:0-4119 GCA_031372385.1 Planctomycetota bacterium
CCCATCAACCCGTGACCCATGTCCCCGAACACCCGTGACCCATGTCCCCGGTCCAAACAGTCCTCGAAGGGCGTGGATTGAGGGAACCACGCTAAAACCACGCCCTTCGAAGACTCAGGGCGTGCCACACCCATTCGCGGCCTCCTCGCATTCGATTCGCCTTTCGAGCCTTGCGACTCATTGAACGGTATTGCGTTTAACCGCGTGGGCATCGCCCCGCGCGTGAGCGGTGATTCACGCTCAAATCGCGCGGGGCGATGCCCGCGCGGTTAAACGAAAACATCTCATGCATGCCCGCGAGCGCTATTGGTCTGCACCAGGCAGGGCCGGCCCCACTCATTTGTCCATGATCGCGAACCGCTTCCAATAGGCGAACTCATTGGACCAGTTGTTCGACTGGTTCAGCAGTTCGAGGTAGACCTTTTGGCCGGCGAAGCGGGTCAGATCGACTTGGATGCTGGCCCAGCCCTTTTGCGGCAGCGTCAGCTTTTGGTCGATCAGTTGCTGGTGGATGATCTCGCCGTTGGCTTTCACCACCAGCAGCCAATCCGCCTGCGGGAAGTGTGTCACGTGCAGATCGAGCATCGCGGGCTTGTCCTTCGGCAGCGTCACGCCGGCCCGCAAGACGGCCGGTTTGTCCGCCGCGTTGGGATAGGTCCGCAGCACGTCCGTCTGTCCCGCGTGCTCTTTCAGTCGCAGCAGTCCCTGCACCAGATCCAACGTGGAGAAGTGCGCGGTGTAAGGAGCGAGCACCCGTCCGTAATCGGCCCGGACATAGGCTTGATCCAGCAGGCTGGGGTCGCGCGCCGGCGGCGGTGGGATGGGATTCACCAGGTGCGTCCGCGCGAACTCCATATCCTGCGGAGTGCGGGCGAGATAGATGTGATCGAACCACGCGGCCTCACCGTCGATGCAGCCCAGCGCGAGGCCGGTCAGGTTGAACGGGCCGAAGTCGCCGTACAGGTCGCGCCACAACAACTGCCAATCCTTGGGCATGACGGCGTTCAGCCGCAACGGGGCGCCGGCGGTTTGACGCTGGCTGCCGGCATCGTAGGCGAAGCCGTGCCGCAGCCCGCGGTCTTCCGGCGGACCGTCAAAATGAGTGCGGCCGCGCGCCGGCTTTCCCTTGAGTTGATCGGCGCGGCGACCCATCTGCGCGATGACTTCACCAAGTCGACCGTCATTGGCGAACTGGACCTGCAAACGTGTTCCCGTCGGCTGCTTCCACGCGAACAGGACGTAGCGATACTGTCCCAGTCGCGGTTGTTCCGAGATGGTCGCTTCCAATCCCTGGATACGCGGGTTGTCTCCCGCATCGGGCGTCACCATCAGGCTGACGTTGCCTGAGAACGGTTTGTCGTTGGTGATCTCAACCTGTCCCGCTCCTCGGTTGAGCTGTGATGCAAATGCCGGCTCATCTTCGAAGATCGTCAGCAGCCCCGGCCGTTCCACCGTGAGCGCCGTGCCGCGCCAATCGACGAGCGATTTCTCGTCGGTCGGGAAGACCACCAGTTCCAGCGGCACCGCCTTCCCCTGATGGTCACTGACGGGGAACAGAATGGGATCGGGATCGCTCAGCGTGGTCCGGATGGGAACTTCGAATTCACCCAGCGATTGACCATCGAGACGAACCTGGACGAACGTCGGCGTCGAGTCGGAGAAGCGGCTCGACGCGATCGATACCCAGCGGTGTTGAGCCCCGACCTTCAGCTTGCGAGACACGGTGTAGAACCGATCCGTTGTGCCGGCCGTCAGCCGATACTGCGGGTCGCGCGCATAGGTGATGTCGAGCGTATTGACCATCTTCAGTGCGCGCTGATCGACGGGCGACATGCTCCATCCATGCAGACCCTGGATGCGCGCTAACCAGCGCGCCGAGACCTCGGCGGCCAGCGCGGCTGGATCGAGACGAAACTCGGGTTCATACCAGTTGACCGCGTCGCGGACGTCGAATGGATCGGCCTCGGGCGGACGATCCGCATGCGCCATGTCGGCGCGGAGCAGCAACCGGCGCTGGTCGGAGGGGAGCGTCGGCAGGGGAAGCCAGCCGGTATCGCCGACAAATTGCGAGCCCTGCAAATTCGGTTGCGGTCCGGTCGCCTGTCCGTTCCCCACGAAGAAACCCAGACGCGCGAAGCCACCCGATCCCGCGGTGCGATCCAATCCAAACTGTGTCCGCCACGACCGGGCGGTTTCCGGCCATTCGAACGTCAGGTCGCACGACGCTTGGACTCCGAACCCCCAGCCGAATTCCTGCGTGGCCGATTGCAACGGCCCGCGCTGCACATTCTGATTCGTCCGCCAGTGCCAGCCCGAGCCGAAGACTGATTGGCGCTTCACGTCGACCGGCAACAGGTCCGACAGTGGCACATCGGTCGCCGCGTGAAAGCGCCATGTCCGGATCGTGCGATATCGCAGCCAGATCGGGTCCAAGCTCCAGGCCGGTTGCAGGAACTGCAGCCACTGCTCGGGTCGGTTTTTGTCACCGTGATGCCGCGCTTGGAATCGTTCGGTCGAGGTTGTCCACCGGCTGCCGTCGCTGGTTTCCAATTGCGCCAGCCGCGACTTGAGCTGCGGAGTCAGCGCGGCCAGTTGTTCGTAGTAGCAGACCCACGGGTCGAGCTTCGGCAGATGGATCTCGGCCAGGTCCGCGAATGACAGTTCCTTGATGCCATCGGCGGTGAGCAGAGTCACCGATTCTTCGGACCACCGCAACGTGCGATACGTGTGCATGCCTCCGCTGCGCAACCAGACGGTCCCCGGCCGATACTCTTCCGAGGCTGATCGCTGCCAGACCACACGCCGCAGCCATTCGACACCGACGCGGATCTGACCCTGTTGAAGATCATCGGGCGGCTGCAACTCGGCCAGCGGCCGGATGACCAGATGCGCCGGCTGGTGCTCAAACAAGTTGCCGGAATCAGACCGGAACGAGACGACCTCGCCCGCCACACGGTCGCCCCCTTGAAACTCGACGAACATCGCGGCTTCGGTGGCGACAGGGTTCTGTCGGTCGATGATCCAGCGAACGGGGTTGTTCGCGTCGAACAAGACCTTGCCGCCGATCTTCGGCACCGAGAGCGGTTCGAACCACTCGCGGACCTCAGCTTCTTCCACGCGCGCGCCGTCGGTGAACATCGCCGCGTAACGTTCGGCCGCGAAGAGTGTCGTCGGCGCGAATGCGCTGAGCATCACCGCTGTCACGGTGAACAACTGAATCAAAGATTTCAACACTTTCAGTAGACTCCAATGTGCCGCTGATCGCTCCGCGATGCGAACGATCTATCGAGCGGGCGATCACCGCGTTTCAATGACTGGCAACCGGCCCGCCGGGCGAACGTTCTTGCCGGTTCGTTTCAACAGCGAATCTCCCAGATCATCCCGCGCGACTTCCGCCAGCGCCGTCAAGCGGGCCACAACATCAAGATGCCGGGCCGACACGTCGGTCGCTTCGCCCACATCGGCATCGAGATCGTACAGTGCGAGTGCCGTCGTCGGTTGAGACAACTTTCCGGGCTGCCCGCCCTGGCCGGGGACGTCCACATGCACGTAGGGGTGCGGAAAATGGAGCTTCCATTTCCCGCTACGAATTGCGTGCAATGCGTCACCCCAATAGTACCAGTACGAATCGTGTGGGGTGCCTGGAGGGACAAGACTCAGCACCTGCGGGCGAATGTCCAGACCGTCGATCTCGCGCTTCGGCAACTCCGCGCCGGCCAGCTTGGCGATCGTCGGGAGCAAATCGATCGTCGCAGTCAATTCTCTGCACTCGGTCCCGGCGGGGATGTTGCCCGGCCAACGCATCACGCATGGCACGCGAACACCCCCTTCCCACACCGTACCCTTCCCCTCGCGCAGCGGCTTCGCGGAACCGGCGTGCGAACCATACGACAACCACGGACCGTTGTCCGACGTGAAGATCACCAGCGTGTTGTCGTCGAGCTTCAATCGGCTCAGCGCCTGCAGGATCTGTCCGACCGACCAGTCGATCTCGCGGACCACGTCGCCGTACAGACCCCGTTCCGATCGACCGGCATGCTTGTCGGAAACAAACAGCGGCACGTGCGGCATCGCATGCGGCACGTACAAAAAGAAGGGCCGGTCCTGGTTCGTCTCGAT
>JANMLE010000148.1:0-1070 GCA_031372385.1 Planctomycetota bacterium
ACCTTCAGGATGCCCAGTTCATCCAAGTCGTTCTTGTCCCATTCGATGACCGTGCGGTTGGCCATTGCCGCGTTCTCGATCGGCACCAGTTCGCACAGCGGACTCTGCGTGATGACCATGCCGCCGACATGCTGCGACAAATGCCGTGGGAAGCCGAGCAGTTGCTCGACCAGCAGCACCAGTTGCCGGCCCAGTCGCGACGTGGGATCGAAGCCGACTTCGCGGAAGCGCGCGGCCAGCACGTCCCCTTCGTGGCGGGAATGCTCGACCGCCTTCGCCAGCGTGTCGACCCGATCGAGTGACAATCCGAGCGCCTTGCCGACGTCGCGCACGGCCGACTTCGGGCGGTACGTGATCACTTCGGCCGTCATGCCGGCCCGGTCGCGGCCGTATTTTTCGTACAGGTACTGCAGCACCTCTTCACGGCGTTCGTGCTCGAAGTCCACGTCGATGTCCGGCGCTTCGCCCCGCTCGCGGCTGATGAAGCGTTCGAACAGGACGTCGATGCGGTCGGGGTCGACCGACGTGACTCCGAGGCAGAAGCAGACGGCCGAGTTCGCGGCCGAGCCGCGGCCCTGGCACAGGATCTGTCGGCTGCGGGCAAACCGGACCAGATCCCAGACCGTCAGAAAGTACGCTTCGTAATGCAGCTCTTCGATCAGTTGCAGTTCATGCTCGATGAGCTTCCGCACCTTGTCCGGCAGCCCGGCGGGATAGCGTTCGCGCGCACCGGCCCAGGTCAGTTGAGTCAGCCAGGCCAGCGGCGTCTGACCGCGCGGAGAGAGTTCCTCGGGATACTCGTAACGCAGTTCATCGAGTGAGAACGAACAGCGCCCGGCAACCTCCAGCGAGCGCGACACCATCTCGGGACAGGCGGCGAACAGTGACCGCATGTCGTCGGCCGATTTCAGATGCCGCTCGCCATTGGACTGCCGGTGAGCCCCCAGTTCAGCCACCGTACATCCGAGTCGCACGGCGGTCAGGATGTCGTGCAGGTAACGTCGCTGCGAATCGTGATAGAGCACACCGTTGCCGGCGACGAGCGGCAGTTGTGTCCGCCGACCGACATC
>JANMLE010000157.1:0-10154 GCA_031372385.1 Planctomycetota bacterium
TCCGGTCAATGCCGCCTCGCGCGAGCTGCGTCTCCGACGGGAGATCGAACAGCCGATACTTGAAACTCGTCGATCCAAGATTCGCAACCAGCACCTTCATGGCGTGACTCCGTTCGTGGGGACTGTCTGGCTGAAAGCTGACCGGCTGATCGCCGATCGCTGTTGTCCCTTTCATCAGGAAAGGACTTTCGGCTGACGGCTGGTCGGCTGTCGGCTTTCAGCGGAATGCATCAGACAAACGCATCGAGCAGACTCTGTTCGGGGCGGGCGATCAGGTGAGCGCTCACCAATTCGCCAACCTTCGACGCGGCGGCGGCACCGGCATCGACGGCGGCGCGCACCGAGCCGACATCGCCCCGGATGATCGTCGTCACGTAGGCTCCGCCGATCTGAACCTGCTTGACCAACTTAACGTTGGCCGCCTTGAGCATGGCATCGGCCGCTTCGATTTGGGCGACCAAGCCCTTTGTTTCAATCAAACCGATCGCTTCATTCATGGAAATCTGTCCGTTCTGCTTGGGAGCCGCCGTCGGCTGCTGCGGGCTGAGGCCCGGTGTTGGATTGGAATTCACGGTTAAGGCAATCGCCTTCTCGATCGGTGCGGCGGACGGGACCGTGGCACCGACACTTGTCACTGGCTCATTGACGGCTGATTGACGACCAGCCTTCTTCGCCGGTCGCTTCGCAGTGGCTCGCTTGGTGGCGGGCCGCTTCGTCGCCGGCTTGTGAGTGGTCTCACGCTGAATGACCGTCGTTTTCTTGGTGGCCTTCTTGGGCATGTCAGTCTCCCTCCTTCAACAGGAGACGGCCATCAGGAGACGGCACCCTTGTCAGCCTTCGGCTTCGGCAGCACGGCGGCGAGCTCCTCGTGCGGACGGGGAATCACTTGGACGCTGACGACTTCGCCAATCTTCGCGGCGGCACTGGCACCGGCGTCGATGGCGGCCTTCACGGCGGCGACATCACCGACCACGAAGGCCGTGACCAAGCCGCTGCCGACCTTGTCCCAACCGACCATCTTCACGTTGGCCGCCTTGAGCATCGCATCGACGCCCTCGATCAGGCAGACCAAACCCTTGCACTCCAACATTCCCAACGCTTCGCTCGCCATGACTTTTTTCCCCTCAAGAAAGAACTGAAACTGAAGTTGCTCGATAGCCATTAGCTGTTAGCTCTTAGCTGTAAGCTCAAACCAAAACACGAATCCAAATCCTTCTGACGACTCACGGACAAGTAGTTGCTGGCTGCCTTCGTCTTCTAAACGCCAACAGCGAACCGCTACTTCGCCACCCTCAATGCTGGCACGCACAGGCGTGCGGTGTGATCAGTTCCACCGACGTCGCCGCCGGCAGGTTGATGGCATTTCCCTCATCCGTGTCCAAGTGGACTTCGAGCTTCACCTTGGGATCGAACCGCACCGCCAAGTCTTCCAACACCGTCGTGCAGCCGGGTGAAACGATCCGCAGATGCATCAGGTCTCCATTCTTGACGCCGTAGTACTCCAAGTCCGATGGACCCATGTGAACGTGCCGCATCGCGCGGATGACTCCCGCCTTGAGTTCGACGACTCCCTCGGGACCAACCAGCACGCAACCGGGTGTGTCGTGATGATCGCCGCTGATGCGGACCGGGGCGTCGATGCCGAGCGAAATGGAGTCGGTGAACGCGAGTTCGACTTGGGACGGACGGACGGGACCGAGCACCCGGACTTCGGGAAGCATTCGTTTGCGGGGGCCGACAACCATCACGGTCTGCTTCGCCGCGTAGTATCCGTCCTGGTACAGCCACTTCATCGGTTCGAGCTGCGCGCCCTTGCCGAACAGCACCTCGACGTGCTCCTGGCTCAGATGCACATGCCGCGCGGAGATGTTCACCACCAGCGGATTGCGGGCGGGGGCCGCCGCCGCCGGCTGGGCCGTTCCGAGTTGCTTCTCCAACACCGAACGCACCACCCGCTCGATGTCGCTGCGGCTGTAACTGCTGACCATCGCTGTCATGGCTGAGACTTCCCCGATCTCGTGGCTTCTGTTTCCGTCGCCGTGTCTGCCAGCGTCAGTTCGATTCCCGCGCCGCGAATCACGTCGCGCCAATGGTCGCTCAGGCCGCCATCGACGATGATCCGCGTCACTTTCGACAACTCGCACAAATAGGCCAGTGCCGATCTGCCGAACTTGCTGCTGTCAGCCACCACCCAAACTTCTTCCGCCGCCTGCAACATCAACCGCTCGCACTCGACCAACAGCGAGTTGCTGTTGAACAAGCCCTTTTCGGTGATGCCCCCGGTCCCCATGATCAGCCGCGGCACGTGCAATTGCGCCAAGGCTGCTGTCGCCAAGGGGCCCAGAGCCACCCCGGTTCGCGGGTACAGGTAACCACCGATCAAGATCAGTTCGATGGTCGGTTGCTGAGCCAGCAGGTTCGCGATCGGCAGTGAGTTGGTCACCACCTGCAGCGACTTGCCGGCCAGACACCGAGCCACTTCCAACGTCGTCGTTCCACCATCCAGCAGGATCGTTTCATCGTCGGGAATCAGGTCCGCGACAACCCGGCCAATCCTTTGTTTCTCCGGCAGGGCCGCAGCGCGCCGGACTTCAAAGGGAGTGATCGAATCACCGGTATATGCCGCCCCGCCGCGGGTTCGGCGAATCTGACCGATTCCGTCAAGATACTCCAAATCACGTCGAACCGTGGATTCACTCGCCCCCAACCGGATCACAAGCTCCTGAAGTGACGCAAACCCCTGCTGTTCTATAGCTTGCAGGATCGAATCGCGGCGCTGATCAAGTAGCATGGTCACCGGTGACGTCCTTGGCCTGGCAATGTCCGAGAGGCTGACTCCCTGTCACCCTCTTCCAATCCACCCCAGAATACCGTATTCGTGACGGAATTCAATCGTGATCAGTCATTTTCTGTCACACTGAGTGATACTAAGTGATCGGAGTGAGTCGATTCCGATTGAATCCAAGGATTCCGGACGGACTCTGCGGACGTTGCAAAAATACAACATGGGGGCAAACGTGTCGCCGAAACGTGAATTCTCATCGCACGTTTCCCAAACTTCGCGTCCGTCAAAGTCGCAGAAACCGGACAATCCTCCCCTGCGACGGTCCTCAATGCTGGTTGCGACGTCCATTTGCCGGGAACGAATCACTGGGGTGGTGGGGCCGGACGCACGTGCTTGATGCTTGTCGCTCGGTGAGGTCAATGACGCCGTGGGCGAGATTGGGATTCTGTTCGACCGAGGGGTGAGTGTCGGGCAGACCGTTGATGAATTAGAATTTCAACGCCAATCGCCTGTTTCAAACCTGCCCCGACACACCGTGTCCCGGCATTCGACTCGGACATTGGTCGGTTGTTCACCGCCCGTGCGAATGGGTTCTCCGTTCAGGATCGATGAATGCGTCACAACAGCGGGACAGTTTGGCGGTGGACACCAGCGGTAATCCTGTTCGGCGGCCTGTTTGGGGCCGCTGCGGTCTGCCGGGGTTTGGATGGACAAACGGACTCTCCGCCGGCTCAGTCCGCGCCAATTCAATCTGCTCCGGCCTGCACTTTGAAAGACCGTTTTTTCGAAGAGGAAGTCTGGGCCAAAGTGGGTGAGCGGACATGTCTCCGTTGTCACAACAACAAGGGGGACGCCGCCGACAGCGAGTTCGTGTTGTCGCCGCGCATGCCGGATCACGCCCACGACTTGAAATGGATTCAGCAGAATTGCGAAGCTTTTCAAAATATGGCGAAGGCCACGGAAGAGGATCAGTCACGATTGCTGCTGAAGGCAACCGGCGGGCTGGATCATGGTGGTGGTCAGGTTCTCAAACCGGATTCGACGGGCTATCGGGTTCTGGAACGCTTCGTGAAACGGCTCAACCCGCCGAGCAAGGAACCGGCTCCGGCCGAGCCCAAGAGCGATGACAACGCGCCGCCGTTTTTTGACGGTGTCGCGAAGATCTCGCCGCAGCGGTTGCTGCGGCGCGTGACGCTGTCTCTGGCCGGGCGACTTCCGACCGCCGAAGAACAAGAAGCGGTGAAGCAAGAGGGCTCTGCGGCGATGGACCCGATCCTCGACCGCATCCTGCAAGAGGACGCGTTTTACTTCCGGCTCAAGGAGGGCTTCAACGACATCTTTCTGACGATCGGCATCGAGGACAACGCGGAGACGCTCTTGTCGTACGACCACTTCGAAAAGACGCGGTTGTGGTACGACAAGCACGATCTCAGTCAGGTCGAAGAAAAGGAGCGTCAGCGGGCACGCTGGAATCTGGCGGGTGTGTATCGCGACGCGCTGCTGCGCGAGCCGTTGGAGTTGATCGCTTACATCGTCCGCAACGAGCGACCGTTTTCGGAATTGGCGACGGCCGACTACATCATGGTCTCGACCTATACGGCTCGCGGTTACGGCATCTTCGAGGACATCAAGGCGGAGTTCAAAAACGCCGACGATCCGTTCGAGTACATCCCCGCGAAGCTCAAGGCGCTGAAGGGCCGCGACGGGAAGACTCAGGAATCCGTGACCGGGCTGTATCCGCACGCGGGGTTCCTGAGCATGTTTCACTACCTGCGGCGATACCCCTCGACCGAGACCAATCGCAATCGTCTGCGGGCGCGCATGTTCTATCAACACTTTCTGGGCATCGACGTCATGCAGCAGGCTCCACGAGTCACCGATGCGTCCGCCGTCGCGGCGAAATACAAAGTCCCGACGATGGAAGCCGCCGATTGCGTCGTCTGCCACAAGACGATCGATCCCGTGGCCGGTGTGTTTCAGGACTTCAACTTCGAGGGAGCGATCGGTCCGCGAAAGGCTGGCTGGTATCAGGACATGTTTCAGGCTGGCTTCGAAGGGGAAGACATGCCCGCCAGCGAACGTTGGCGGGCACCGCAATGGCTGGCCGAACGAGCAGTCAAAGATCCACGCTTCCCGATCGCGATGGTCGAGCATGTCTACTACCTCCTGCTCGGCCGCAAAGTTCTGCAACCGCCGGAAGACATCGACGATCCGCTGTTCGGCGGCAAGCGCCGCGCGTTGCTGGCGCAGCGCGCTATGATCGACGAGATCGCCCAGCGTTTTGTCGCATCGAAGTTCAATCTCAAGGTGGCGATCAAGGCGATGATCGCCAGCGACTTCTATCAAGCCGACGGCCTCGCCACGCTCGCCGAACATCCACAGCGGCAAGCGGAACTGGACGATGTCGGCATCGTGCGGCTGCTCAGCCCCGAACAACTCGAACGAAAGATTCGGGCGATCTTCGGCAAGAAGTGGGGACGATTGAACGATGCGTTTCAAGTGCTCTACGGCGGCATCGATTCGATCACCGTCACCGAACGGAACGCCGATCCCAGCGGAGCGATGGGAGCGATCCAACGGCTCATGGCCAACGATGTCTCCTGTTATCACGTCGCGCGCGACTTCCGTTTGGAACCGGCCAAACGTCTGCTCTTTCCCCAGATCGAACCGGATGTCGTCCCCGGCGAGGATGCCGCCAACCAGAAGATCCGCCAAGCGATCGTCCGTCTGCATCAGCGCCTGCTCGGTCAGGATCGCGCGCCGGACCATCCGGAGATCGAACGGACCTTTGTGTTGTTCTCCGGCATCATCGCCGACGCGAAAGCCCAGAGCCGATACGAGCCTCGTGAAACGTACTTCTGCGGCGGTCGCGAAGAGTTCAAGACCGAAGATCCGCACTACACCCTCCGCGCGTGGCGCGGCGTGCTGACGTACTTGTTGAGGCAACACGATTTTCTGTACGAGTGACCGCCCTCACCAACCCGAAGCGTGAGCGGGGGCGAACGCTTCACGAGACTCTCGCTTCATCGCGATGTGGAACGCTCGCCCTCGCTCACGCATCGGGTTGGTCAAGACCGCGTCGAAAGGAACCCATCATGCCCGCGCCGTTTCCGGGAATGGACCCGTTTCTGGAGAGTCAGAAATGGAAGGACTTTCATCATTCGCTGATCACGCAGATTCGGGATGAATTGCTGGCGAGTCTGCGTCCGCGTTATGTCATCGACATTGAGGAGAATGTGTATTTGGTCCGCGAGGAGGGAGATCTTCGCCGAGTCATCGCTCCCGATCTGTCGGTCGTGCAGTTGGGCGGCTGGCGAGACTCGGCCGATGGTGGAGTCGTTGCCACCACCGAGCCGACGATTCTGACTTTACCGCAGGTCGATCCCGTCGAAGAGGCGTTTTTGGTCATTCGCTCGCGCAGCAATGACGATGTCGTGACGGTCATTGAGGTGCTTTCGCCGACCAACAAACTCACGACGGACGGTCGCGCGGTCTATCTGGCCAAACGGAACTCGGTGTTGCGGAGCGAGTCGAACTTGGTGGAGCTTGACCTGCTGCGAGGCGGAAAGCGGCTGCCGACGGTTGAGACGTTGCCACCCGGCGATTACTTCGCGTTCGTCACGCGAGTGGAAACCCGGCCGAGTGTGGAAGTCTATTCGTGGGCATTCGATCAGCCATTGCCGACCATCCCGATTCCGCTCGCCGAAAGTGAGCCTGACGTTTGGCTGAACCTACAAACTCTGTTCGCGGCCACCTACGACCGTGCCGGCTACGATTACGCCCTGAAATACTCCAAACCCGTTGAACCGCCACTCACCGAATCCCAACAGCACTGCGTCTCGGACTGCCTCGCCAAATGGGATGCGGCACGGACTTGACCCAACACGATTTCCATTACTTGAAAGCCGTGATCCCGTTCGCCCGGAGAACGGATGACGGCTGTCGGCCAACGGCTTTCGGCCAGCGGCCAGAACGAGGACCACGATGTCACGCCGAAACTTTCTGAAACTGTGCAGTCTCGCCGGGCTCGGCTTTGCCGCGCCGATCGGTATGTCGTCGCTGTTGCGGGCGAAAGAGACCGCCGCTGAATCGGCCGGCTATGGCGGGCCGTTCTACGTCGTCTTCAACGCGAGCGGCGGTTGGGACACGACGTACCTGATGGACCCGAAAGGAGTCGAGGGAATCAACCGGCTCTACAAGGAAGAGGAGATTCTCACCGCCGGCCAGCATCGTTTCGCCCCGACGAAGAAACACATTGAAAAGGGGATGAGCAACGAAGACTTCATCATCAAATACGGCCCGGAATTGCGAACGCTGAACGGGCTCGACTTCTCCGTCAACAATCACTCGCCGTGCGCCCGGTACATGGCGACCGGCAAGCTCGACAGCCTCGCCTATCCGACGTTTCCGGCGCTCGTCGCCGCTTGTTTCGGCTCCGTCGCACCATTGGCGTTCTTGACATTCGGCAACTACTCGGCGACCGGCAACCTCGTGCCGATGTCGCGAGTTCCCTATCTGCAATCGCTGAACTTGCTGGCGAAGGCGGACTCGGTCGAGGGGAACGAGCGGGCTCCGTATCACGACCCGTTCGTCTCCGACCGCATCGAACGGGCGCTGGAAGAACAGTTCCAGGCGCGCGTGTCGGAAGCAAGGTTGCCGCGCGTCGAGCGGAGCCAGAGCATGCTCTACTCGGCGCAGGTCAACTCGAAAGCGTTGCAACGCGTCGTCCCGTTCATTCCCAAGGAACAGTCGAAGGATCGGCTCGGCCAGCAGGCGGACATCGCGCTCGCCTCGTTCAAAGCGGGCGTCTGTGTCTCCGCCAATTTTTCGATCGGCCAGTTCGACAGCCACAACAACAACGACCCGGACCAGATGAAGCTGATCCCCGAGTTCCTGGCCGGCATCGACTACGTCATCCGCCGCGCTGAAGAGTTGCAGATTCGCGAGAAGCTCGTCGTCATCATCCAGAGTGAAATGGGCCGCACGCCGACCTACAACAACGGCAACGGCAAGGACCACTGGTCGATCGGCTCGATCATGTTTCTCGGCCCCGGCATCGCGGGGAATCGCGTGATCGGAGCGACCGACGAGAAGCAACAGCTCGTCCCGATCAACCCGATGACTTTGGCGGTCGACAAGGAGACGGGCGTTCGCGTCCGGCCCGAGCACATCCACCTCGCCCTCCGCGAATACGCCGGCATCCAAGGCCACCGCTTCAGCAAGCAGTTCCCGCTCGAAGTCGCCGTGAACGAACAGCTCAAAGACTTTTGGAAGTGATTCGAAGCGGGAGGCGGGGAAGTCGATGAGTCGTGCTTGGCAAACACTGTAGATGATGCCGTTGTTGTGGGCGAGCTCCGTCTTGCAGGCGGCTGACAAACCGCCCGTCGTGCCCGTCGTGCCAGACAGCGCCGGCATCAATAGCATCGCCACACCGTTTCTCAATGAGCATTGCCTTGGCTGCCACGGCCCCGATGAGGCGAAGGGGGGCTTGCGGCTCGATCAGTTGGATGCGGACCTCGCCCAGTCGACGGCGTTCGAACGCTGGCGGGAGATTGTGACGCGCGTGCAATCGGGGGAGATGCCGCCCAAGAACGAGCCCCGTCCAATGCCGGAGCAGGTCGCAGTCTTCGTGAAGCGGCTGTCCGCGCGGTTGGACGAGGCGGCGGCAAAGCAGCGGGCCGAGGGGCGCGTGGTGCTGCGGCGGCTCAACCGCGTCGAGTACGAAAACACCGTCCGCGATCTCTTCGACGTCCACGTGTCGGTGAAGGAGATGCTGCCCGAGGACGCGATCGCACAGGGGTTCGACAACGTCGGGGCCGCGCTCAACATCTCACCGGTGCTCATCGAGCGGTATCTCGAAGCGGCGGACGCGGTGCTGAACGCCGCCATCGCACCGGTTCACAAACTGGAGAGCAAGACCGAGCGGTTCGACCTCTATGATTCGTTGCCGAAGTGGTTCCTGGCCGGTGCCTGGAAGCGGGACGAGGGGGTGATCCTCTTCCGCAACAGCGGCGATTCGGCGACGGACCTGCGGCAGTTCAAAGCCCCTGCGCCGGGGCGCTACCGCTTCCGCATTGCGGCGTCGGCGCACAACTCCCAGACGCCGCTGCCGATGGCGGCACTGCTCGGCAACTTTGTCGTGAGCGGCAATCCCACCCGGCATCTCGGCTACTTCGACGCACCGCCCGGCAAGCCCGCGGTCATCGAATTCGAGGAACGACTGCTCGCGAAGAACGACACGATCAAAGTCACGCCGATCGCGCTGCCGTTCGTCTATCTGAAGCCGGAGACGATGGCCGAGTATCCGGGGCCGGGCCTGCAGATTCACTGGATGGAAGTTGAAGGCCCGTTCCCCGAAGCATGGCCGACCGAGAGTTACCGCCGCGTCTTCGGCGATGCCGATCCCAAGACCGGCACGCTGGCCGATGCGGAGAAGTTGCTGCGAGAATTGCTCCCCAAAGCGTTCCGTCGCCCGGTTACTGACGGTGAAGAGAAGCCGTTCGTCGCGCTGGTCGCCTCATCGTTGGACTCGGGTCAACCGTTTGACGCCTCGTTGCGGGCGGGCATCAAGGCCGTGCTCGCATCGCCGCAGTTCCTCTACTTCCGCGAGCCGTCCGGGCCGCTCGACGACCACGCGCTGGCGTCGCGGCTCTCATATTTCCTCTGGAGCACAATGCCGGACGAGCCGCTCTTCGCGCTGGCCCGCAGCGGTGAACTGCACCAGCCCGACGTGCTGCGGGCGCAAGTCGAGCGCATGCTTCAACACCCGAAAGCCAAAGCCTTCACCGAGAACTTCACCGGCCAATGGCTGAGCCTGCGGGACATCAACGCGACCACGCCCGACAAGGCGCTGTACCCCGAGTTCGAAGAGATGTTGGAGCGGTCGTCCGTGCAAGAGACACAGCTTTTCTTCGACGAGTTGCTGAAGGAAAACCTCAGCGTAAGAAACTTCATCGACTCGGACTTTGCGATCCTCAACGGACGTCTCGCGAAGCACTATGGCATCCCCGAAGTGCATGGCGTCGCGTTCCGCAAGGTCGCGCTCAAGCCGGAGTATCACCGGGGCGGTGTGCTCACCCACGCGAGCGTCCTCAAGGTCACGGCCAATGGCACAGCGACCAGTCCGGTCGTGCGCGGCGTGTGGGTTCTCGACCGCATCCTCGGCCGGCCCGCACTCCCTCCCCCGCCGAACGTCCCCGCCGTCGAACCGGACATCCGCGGCGCGACGACGATCCGCGAGCAACTCGCCAAACACCGCGCCACCGACAACTGCGCCGGCTGCCACGCGAAGATCGACCCGCCCGGTTTCGCGCTGGAAAGCTACGACGTCATCGGCGGCTGGCGCGATCGTTACCGCGTCGTCGCCGAA
>JANMLE010000163.1:0-1017 GCA_031372385.1 Planctomycetota bacterium
GTGGCGCCGTTGAGTCCCACGCGCACGATCATTTCGCGCGCCTTCTGCGAAACGACGACGGTGCGGCTGACCGATCTCCAGTCACCCGATGTTCCCAGCCAGGGGCCGATGTTGACGACCTCGAAGTTCTTCCGGTTGTCGTCGTAGAAGTGCAGGACCATCGCGGGCATTTCGTAGCTCTCCTTGCCCGGCACCGTCCCTTCGGTCTTGTAATCGAATTCGAAGTGCAGCGTGGCGATCTTGGTGCCGTCGATCGCGGTCGCCTGCAGCGCCTGGGCGATCCGGCCGGTTGATTCGCATTCAAAGAGGGCGGACTTCTTCCCTTCCGAGATCTCCTTCTCATCGACGGTCATCAGCCGCTGGTAGTGCCAGTGATCCGGTTTGCCGTCGCCGTCCTCGTCCTCTTCGAAGCCGCCGTTGAGCAGTTTCGGGTTCAACGGATCGGGCTTCACCTGCCGCTGGTTTTCCGATTGACCCGTCATCGGGACGAACAGGGTCGAAATCAGCTTGGTGCTGATCAGCTTGCCGTCCTTCTTTTCAAACATGTGAAACACCTGCTGATACCGCTCGCCCAGCGGAACCAGCATCCGGCCGCCGTCCTTCAGTTGGTCGATCAGCGGCTGCGGCACGCTCTCGGGCGAGCAGGTCACGATGATCTTGTCGAACGGCGCGTGCTCGGCCCAGCCGAGATATCCGTCGCCGACCTTGGTGGTGACGTTGGTGTAACCGAGCTTCTTCAATCGCTCGGCCGCCTGCTTGCCGAGTGGCTCGACGATCTCGATCGAGTACACCTCTTTGCACAGGTTCGACAGGACGGCCGCCTGATACCCGCTGCCGGTGCCGATTTCCAGGATGCGATCCTCGGGCTGCGGATCGATGGTCTCGGTCATGTACGCGACGACGAACGGGGGCGAGATCGTCTGCTTGTGGCCGATCGGCAGCGCGGCGTCGACGTAGGCGTCCTTGCGATCCTTCGCATCGACGAATTCATGCCGAGGCACCTGCCGCATCGCGGCC
>JANMLE010000235.1:0-5612 GCA_031372385.1 Planctomycetota bacterium
GGCACGTCCTTTTTTGTGTGTTTTCCTATTACCCCACGCACCCTACTTACTCACGACACGTTCAAAAACTTCCATCGCTGGTTTCCAGGCTCGACTTCCATTCGCTGAGATGCTCGACGCAGATGGCCGTGCCACGAACGACCGTCCGTTGCGGGTCGGCGGCCACCCGCACCGGGATGCCGAGTTGCTCGCGAAAGAACAGGTCGAGCCCCGGCAGGAGCGCGCCGCCGCCCGACAACACTAATCCGGTGTCGGACAGGTCGGCCACTAGTTCCGGGTCGCATTGTTCGATCACGCTCTTGACGGCGTTGAGCACCGACTCGAGCGGACCCCGCAACGCTTCGCGGATCTCTTCGCTGGTGACGATGGCACGGCGGGGGACGCCGCTGACCACATCGACTCCGCGTACTTCGCTGGTCTGCTCCTGATCGAGCGGGTAGGCGCATCCGACCCGGATCTTCAGTTGCTCGGCCGTCTGCTCGCCGATCCGCAACGAAAAATTTCGCTTGAGATAGTCGACGATGGCCATGTCGAAATCATCGCCCGCCACGCGCAACGACTTGCTGGCGACAATCTCCGCCAGACTCAACACGGCCACTTCCGTGGTGCCGCCGCCGATTTCACAGATCAGGTTGGCGATCGGCTCGGCGATCGGCAGGCCGGCCCCGATGCTGGCCGCTTTGGATTCGGACACCAGATAAACGCGGCCGGCACCGGCACGCTCGGCACTGTTGAACACCGCCCGCTTTTCGACCGGAGTGATGCCGCCGGGAACCGCCATGACGACGTTGGGCCGAATCCCCGGAGTCGTGCGGGCCGCCTTGCGGATGAAGTACCGCAGCATCGCCTCGCACAGTTCAAAGTCGGTGATCGCGCCGTCCTGGATCGGCTTGACGGTGGTGATCGAATCGGGCGTGCGGCCGAGCATCTGCCGGGCCAGCTTGCCGACCGCGGTTCCGCGCCCCAGCACGCGGCGCGTTCCCTTTTGAAGAGCCACCACCGACGGTTCGTCGAGCACCACACCTTCGCCCTGCACGGCAATCAGCGTGTTGGCCGTGCCGAGATCGCTGGCCAGATCGGGGCTGAGCCAGCGTTTGAGGCGATAGAGCATCCGTGCATCCGCCGAGCGCGAAAGGGGCCTTGTCAGCGCGGACCATTCCCAAGGAGGGGCCTCGCGCCGGCGGAGTTGTAGTTTTTGCCGGTTGTCCCGGCAAGACGGGGTTCCACGGAACCCGATGGGGCCATTCGCCATCACGAAAGTCGCAAGACGTAGGCGACGAATCGTTACCACCCGCGCGCGGCCATGAGTGAGACGTTTAACCGCTACGCCAACGGCGTGCGCGCGGATCGGATCCAACCGTGATTCGCGCGCACGCCGTTGGCGTAGCTGTTAAACGAAAGCCATCCGCGAACGGGATCGCGCCGCGATTCAGACCGCGACTTTCCAACCGTAGTTGGACAGGGCCATGACCAGAAACACGATTCCGGTCAGCAGGGCTGCGAGTGAAACCCACAGCAGCGCCACGTAAATGTCCGGCGCGGGAGCGTTGTCAGAGCTTCGTGGTGACATTGTCGCCCTTCTGAATCACAGTGTTCTTGGCTTTGAGAGTGACGATTCCGACTGCCTTGTCCGCTTCGACAAGTGTGAGTCGGATCTGGCCCAGATACCGGCCTTCGTTGTTGTACAGCGTCATCGTGTGACCGACGGTCAACCCATCATCGCTTCCCAGCGAGATCTCGACCATTTCGGAGTTTTGCTTCTTCTCCTTGCGGTAATCCATCACCAACCCCTGCAACGGGGGCGGGGGAGCCGCTTGGGCGACCATCTGTTTCGGATCGGTCATCAACCCCTTCGACCGGTTGTAGAGCTGAAAGGCCCGCAGGTCGCTCAGAACCCGGTCGTGGCGTTCGACCAATTGCTGGTGCTGCACTTCCGCACCGTAGATCTTGTCCATCGATTCATTCAGTTTTTTGATCAGGTCTTCCCGCGTCTGAAATGCGATCGCATTCTTTTCCCGCTGCAGAACCTGCTCGCGATTCCGTTCCTCGGCTTCGGTCGTCGCCAGTTGAGCCTGGTCGCCGACGGCGTCGTTGGCCAGTGCCAATCGCTTGTTGTCCGCATCGAGCGTCAGAACTTGGGTGGTCAAGGCCCCCTTTTCTCCGGTTAGCTTGACGATCTGATCGTTCAGCAAGCCGGCTTTTGTCGCCGTGTCGGTCCGTTCCCGTTGGAACTCGGCCTGCTGGTCCTTCAGCTTGGTGTCGGTCGCTTTGAGCTTCTTTTCGCTCGCCTCGTAGGCGGTCCGCCAGTTTTTCTGAGCGGTGAAAACGGCACCGGCGAACGCCATGAACATGACGCTCAACACCAGATGCAACACGACCAGAATTTTGCCGACTGTTGTCATTGACGCACCTCACCGACTGAATTCGTCACCCATCATGGACCACTCGTTCGAACGACAGCCGTCCGGGCCGTCGCAACGTCACCGCGCTTTATTTCTCGTACGGCTCGACCTGCTTTTGCAACTGTTCTCCGCGCCGCTCCAACCGCTTCAAGTTCTCTTCCACGCGGACCAGTTCGTCGGCGAGGATTCTTTGCTGGGCCTGTGCCACAAACAAGTCCGTCCGCATCAATTCCAACTGGTTTTTCAGCCGGAACCCTTCGTCGCGCCGTTCTTGGGCGGTCTTCTGAAGCTGCTGGATCGCGGCCGCCTTGGTCGCGATTTCCTGAGTCACCGTCTGAATTTCCTCGCTGATCTTGGTCAGCAACTTGTCGAGCAACTGCGCCCGGGCCGCCATCCCCGCCTGGTCCAGCGGAATCAGATCCTTCATCTCCTTGATGAGCGGTTGGATCTTGGCCACTTCACCCGACAGCCGGGTTTCCTCGGCCTTGGCGTCTTCCGCCTGTTTCTTGCGGGCAGCCACGATGACTTCCGCCAGCACCGTCGAGGACGTTCCAACTGGCTGGTCCGTCTTGCGCGTCTTCACCGAGTAGCTCGGCTTTTCGCCCGGAGCGGTCGTGAAAATGAAATCGTTGGTCAACTGTTCGGACTCGGCATCGGCCTTCCAATTGGGACCGCCGGCGACGAGCGACAACGCGAACGCGACAAAGCCCAGGCTGCAGGCCGTCACGAACACCACCAGCGTCTTGCCAAAACTATTCATGAACCACTTCCCGGCCTGTCGGGCCGCTTCTCGAAGTTGGGTTGCCGCATCGGAGAGACTTTGTCCCGGATAGACTGATCAACGGTCGCGGTTGAGGATGGACTTGGATCGGAAATGAGTTGAGCGGTCGGTCAAATCGTAATGCCCCCGCGCCGGCAGAGTCAATCAGCTATCGGCGCAGAACCACGGCGCGGCGGATCTTGTCCCTTTCGTCGGCAGTTTGCGGACAACACTGCACGTGTCGGCAGCCCGCCCCGCGAAATCGGCACCCCCCGCGATTCGTCTGTGGTCAGTTTGACGAATCTGCCGGTCGTAGGAGACATGAGTGTCGGCGGTGAACGCGGCCTCAACCGTCGCCCGCCGAGGAATCGACTCGCCTGACGATCGCCTGCCAAATGTCGAGCACCTTGAGCCGGGCTGCCCACGCCGAAACATCGTCGCGGTTGATCGCGTTCCCGCTGGTTTGCAGCATCCCCGCGATGTCTCGCAAGTGCTTGTCCGACTGGCCTTCGCGGTAGTACAGCAACTTCCCGAGGATGACATCCTCGGGCGCGGCGATGAAGGCGAGTTGACCTGGCGTCAGTTCGATCCTCCGTCGCCGTGCGAGTTGGGTCCGACCCCACTCATCATCACGGGCGACCATGAAGTCAATCTTCAAGCCCGATGTCGAGTGGATGACGTTGAACTGTTTTCGCTGCCGCACCGCATCTTGTGCGGCCGGAAGGCTGACGTAGAACTCGGGATCAGAGAACGCCGCACACAACGGTTCCACCAAGCGCGGTTCGATGTCTGCGACGATGTCGATGTCGAGCGTCAGTCGGGCCTCGCCATACCGCGTGCTGGCAATCGACCCGACGATCATGTGCGGGATGCCCAGCGACTCGACGGTCGTCAGCGTGTGATTCAAAAACTCAGCGCGATCCACGGCTGAGCCTCCTCACGACCGCATCCCGGACGTCGTTGATCGACCACTCGGGATGGGCTGCGCGAATCTGGCTGAACTGCACATCGAAGGCGAACTGATGCGCGTCAAATACCATCGCCAGCTTCTCGGCCGGCGTCTTTGTCTTCAGGATCGCGACGATGGCGGGATCGAGTAGTTCGATGCGGCGGGGATCGAGCGGTGGGTTCATGGATCAGTCACAATCAAAACGATTGGCGGGGGACTTGCTGGTAGAATCAGGTCGCGTGCCATGATAGCAAACGATGGGACTGGGAGCCGCTCATGTTCGACAGTTCAATCTCGGAAACGGCACAGATGCTCGCACCATTCGTTCTTGTTGTGGGAGGCTTCCTCGCGGCTGTCGACGTCTTGGTGCGGTCATTTCGTCGGCCGGCGCGGGCAGCCGACGTTTTCCGCTGGGGAACGTTCGCGTTGATCGCAGCCAGCGTGGCCGCCAGTTTCATCAGTGTGGCCCGTCAGCACGAGCATCACGCGCCCTGGCTGTTGGCACTCATTGTTTACCCAACGTTCGCCGGAACGGCCTGCCTTTGCATTGCGATTCGCCTGTCGCAGAGTGGTGGCCGGATCGCCGCTCGCAATATTGCGACGGTTGTCATTGCGATCGGGGTTCTGTCCATCTTTGCGTGGGGATTCTTGGCGACGTTCGGACCTCGTTCGAGCGGCATTTCGTCACGCAGATTTCAGGGGCTCTACAACCTTCGCAATGTCGGACTGGCGATCCAGAATTTCGCAGCCCTCAACGAGGACCAACTTCCCGCTCCGGTCAAAGGCGAGCCCCCATTGAGTTGGCGCGTGGCCGTGTTGCCAGCGCTCGACAACAGCCAAGTCTTCAAAATGTATAGAAAGGATCTCGGTTGGAACGTCGAGCCGAATGCCAGCATCGCTCGCATCAAGCTGGAGACTTACCTTTGCCCGGAACATCAACCGCAGCAGGATGCGCACGGCCGATACTATTCGTCGTTCGAGCTCATCACCGGCCCCGGCACGATCTTCCCTCCCGAGGGGCCGCTGTCGCTGGACGACGTGTCCCAAGGCGACGGCCTATCGACTACGCTGCTGCTCGTCGAAGCCTGCGGCCAGAACATCGTCTGGACCGAACCGCGTGATCTCGATCTGACCCCGCAGCCGCAACCAGGCAGCGTCCAGCCCGAACCACCCGAATTGAAGAGCCTGATGTCGTGGCATCATGCGGGCGGAACCAACGTAATCTTCGCCGATGGCACGACTCGCTATCTCTCGAAAAGTATCAACCCGAAGGTGCTGAAGGCGCTCACCACGCCGCGGGGTGGCGAGGACATCCCGCCATCGAGCTACTGAATCAACGGAAGGCTGACGACGCACCAAAACCATCGGACCAGGCCCATCGCACCAGGGGCGCTCACAACCGCGGCTCGGCACCCAGCGTGCCGTGCAGTTCGTCCACGTAGTCCGGCTGGCGGGTGCGGGCGAGTTTGGTGGTGACGATCTGCTGGCGGTGGTGGATGGT
>JANMLE010000236.1:0-4582 GCA_031372385.1 Planctomycetota bacterium
GATGCCAGCCCGTGATCTGTGCGATCTGCTTCAACCCGCCATGTCCCAGACGCTTCGCCTCACGGCCCGCGACCCAGCGACTGAGCAATACCTTGAACTGCCGATGCTCTGCTCGATCGGCATGTTCCCCCGACCGGCATGTTCCCCCGACCGGCATGCCGCACAACCACACTCGTGAACCGCCAATTCCGTCGCCATCGTCCGCCCCCTTCCCTGGAGTCGCAGCAGGCCATACCAGACGGACGATGTCACGGAATAGTTCTTGGTTTGGTTCCTAACGGGCCCAGGCCCGCCAATGGAGCATTGCCGTGGATCGCTCCGAGTTCGCCTTGTTGAATTGCACTCGTAGGAATCGGAAAGCATCGGTCGATCAAACCGACTCACGCAACGCTGAGTCCCATCATGCGAGCCTTGCTTCATGCGCAAGGACGCAGGATTCGCCGTCTATTCGGCTTTCGTTTTCAAATAGTCGTCGCGGATGGCGTGCATCTGTTTCCAGATCGCCGTATCCCGCGCCTGAAGTGAGACACAGGCAAAGATGTAGTTGCGGTCGTTCCTGGTCCATGTCCGAATCTCCAGGTTGAGCTTCTGTGGCTTCTTCGTGGCGAACGGTTCGACCCAATCGAGCGTGCCTGTGTACAGCACCGGCGCATCCGCAACCTTTTCGTCCGGGTGAGGCTTTGCGTCGGATTTCAGGCGTTGCAGTTCAAGCGTGAATTTAGAGGGATCGACATCCGGGATCTTTCCGTTGAGAACCGCCTTGCACAGACCCCGGTAGTATTTCAGGAACTCATCCTTGACGACGGACTCCGTCAGTTCGGGCTTCGACTGAAGCTCTAACACGAAGGCGTAGCTGAAGAATGAATCCGACGCCGGTTTCATCATTCCGGGGGCAAACCGAATGTGTTCAGCACCTTTCAGCTTCATATCGGGAGCAAACACTGGCGGAAGTTCAATTGTTTCGCCACCCCAGCCTTCGGGCGCGGCGAGCTTTGCAGGCTTCGGCTCATCGGCGGCCATAAGCGTTCCGGACATCAACAGATTGACAGCAAATAGGCGAAGCATTGGAATCTCCTGCCGGCGGGCTTCGAGCGAAAGGGTCTTTCCATCACGACGGCTGCGCCACGTCACGCGGATGCCGTCGATGCAGAACCAGTGCATGAACGGCGGGCTCCAAGTTGGCATGGTACACGGATCGAACAATGACTTCGCGGTACCAATCTGAGTGAAGCGTGCGATGCAAACTCGATCGATGATCGCGATCCTGATCGCCAGCCTGATTTCAGCGGAAGCCTTCGGGGGTGACGACTGGCCTCAGTTTCGCGACGACCAGTATTGCTTGATGGTGCTGCTGTTTCTGTTCAACCCGGTCTGTTCGTAGTTGCGGGCGTTGCAGCAGGCCAGCGAACTGCAGAACGTCCAGAAGCCGGGGTGTGCGCGGGCGGCGCTAATTTTCCACATTTGCGTGGCACGCTTTTTGCGCCAGGCGAGGTCTCGATTATTGTTTGGCGATGGAGACTCAGAACTCACGGAGGAAGCAGGGCGGGCGGTTGTCCGTGGCGTTGAACAACGCCGCGGACGCGGAACCATCAGCCGAGCCATCATCAGCCGGTCAAGCATCAGCCGGTCAAGCCGAACAGCCATCGGACGGGAAGCGGCTGACCGAGAAGGACATTGTCGGCCTGAAGTACTTCGACCAGTTGCTGCCGCTGTTCCAACGCCTGCATGACGACGGCTGTCAGCGGGACAAGGCGGGAAATCGCAACCTGCATTACGACCAGTATTGCCTGATGGTGTTGGTGTTCCTCTTCAATCCCATTTGTTCGTCGCTGCGGGCGTTGCAGCAGGCCAGCGAACTCAAGAACGTGCAGAAGAAGCTGGGGTGTTCTCGGGCCGCGCTGGGGTCGCTGTCGGAGGCCGCCACGATCTTCGACCCCGAGCGGCTGGTGGGGATCATTCGGGAGTTGAGCGGCCAGCTTCCCTTCCACGGCGCGACCGCGCAGGACGAGCGGCTGAAGGGCCTCCCCGGCACGCTGACCCTGGTCGATGCGACACTCATCACGGCGATGCCGCGCATCATGGAGGCCTCGGTGAGGAAGCGCCGGGGCCACAGCGGCACGGTCAAGTGGCGGCTGCACGCGCACTTCGAGGTCGATCGCCACGTGCCGTCGCGCATCGACGTGACGCCCAACGGCGGCGGCGAACACGACGAACGGGCCGTCCTCAACCGGACCATCGAATCCGACCGGCTGTAGGTGAAGGACCGGGGGTACGCGAAGTTCACCCTGTTCAACGACATCGTGGCGGCCGGGTCGAGCTACGTCTGCCGACTGCGCGACAACAGCGTGTACGAGGTCGTCGAAGACCGGCCGCTCACCGACGCGGATCGCGCGGCGAACGTGCTGTCCGACCAGATCGTGCTGCTCGGCCAGTCGGGCAAGGCCGCCGACCGGCCGAACCACACGATGCGACTGGTCCTCGTGAAGATCAAGCCGCACGTCTCCAAGGGGAAATACAAAGGCGGCTCATCCGGCGTCGACAGCGACGGCTTCCTGCGGATCGCGACGAACCTGCTCGACGTTCCCGCCGAGATCATCGCGCTCTTGTACGCCTACCGCTGGACCATCGAGATCTTCTTCCGACAGTTCAAGCACCTCTTGGGCTGCCGCCACCTGCTGAGCCACAACCAGAACGGCATCGAGATTCAAACCTACTGCGCGATCATCGCCTGCCTGGTGCTGGCGCTGTGGACCGGCCGCAAGCCGACCAAGCGCACGCACGAGATGCTCTGCTTCCACATGCTGGGCTGGGCCACGACCGCGGAAGTGGAAGCCCATCTGGCGAAACTGAAACTCGCCGACGAACAGGCCGCGAAAAAAATCTGATCCGCCCGTCCCGCTCGATTGCGATCCCCGCCATCCGAGTCCCTTCACGCTGCGCACTCGCCAACCCGCAGCCCCCCATTCCCCCGCCGAGACACCGGTTCGCCCCGCTCGAAGTTCCGACCGAGCCCCACAACCGCGACTCAAACACACGCGGCCGCTACGATGGTCAGCCGGAGCAACCCGAGTGCCGAACAGTGTTGGACCTGTCCTCGTTTGCGTCTTTTGTCCCCTTTTGCGTCTTGGTGTCGAGCTTTCTTGTCTTTCGTGTTCGAGGTTTGGCATAATCACGCCGGGCTGATCGCCAGACGATTTGTCTCCTATCAAATCCGGGAAGTCGAAGACTAGGAATCCAAGGCATATGCCCACCACCGGGGGAACCATTGTGGTCGACCCCGGTTTCATGCACCTTCAGAAGTGCTCAAGGAGATTGACCATGACCAGCGTCAAACGCATGTTTGGAACGGTTGCAGGGCTTGTTGTTTTTTTGGGATGTCTGAGTCCCGCTCACGCCCAGGCTACGCGGACCTGGGTCTCGGGAGTTGGAGACGATGTGAACCCGTGCAGCCGCACCGCCCCGTGCAAAACGTTCGCGGGGGCCATCTCCAAGACGGCGACGAACGGTGAGATCAACGTCCTCGATCCGGGTGGCTTTGGTGCGGTCACGATTACGAAATCCATCACGATCTCCAGCGAAGGTTTTGAAGCGGGAGTCTTGGTGTCCGGGACGAACGGAATCATCTGCAATGCGCCGGCAGGATCTGTCATCGTGCTACGGGGACTGGACATCGAGGGACTGGCGACTGGCTTGGAAGGGATCAGATTCATCGGTGCGGGGACGCTGCACGTGGAACGCTGCACGATCAATCGGTTCACGAAGGCCGGCCTGAACTTTGCCCCGACCGTCGCCAACTCGGGCATCGGCACCGACAACAGGCTCTTCATCAAGGACACGATCTTCCGGAACAATAACACTGCGAACACATCGAATACTGGTGCGGTGACTGTTGCGCCCGCGGCCGGTATTAACGCAACCGCTTCGCTGGACGGAGTCCGGGTGGAGAATACTTTCAATTTCGGCGTGCTCGTCCTAGACCGATCTAAAGTGACCATCCGCAACAGCGTGGCGGCCAACAACAGCAATACCGGTTTCGGTGCTGCTGCCACTGCGGTGGCCGGTGAATTGAATCTTGAGAACTGCGTGGCGACCGGTAATTCTATCGGAATTCGAGCGGTTAACTCTTTTTCGACGGTTCGCATCAGTAGATGCACTGCGGTCAGCAACGGAACTGGGCTAAAGTTCGACGGTGGAGCCGGGAACGGCGTCATTTTATCATCTGTCAATAACAGCATCTTGGGCAACGGCGTTGATGGTACGACGACCGCAACCAAGGCTCAGCAGTGACGATCGCGGGAGAACAAAGTCAACTCCCGGCGTTCCTGGATTCGCTGGGGTCTTCCGTGCGGTCATGACCGCTGGGTCAAGAGCAGCGTGGTCCGCCTCGGCCTTGATGGCTCCCCGAGACCGCGCGGAAGACCAAGGATGACGTGACCGACAAAAGTTTCTCACCGGCGTGGCCGGCACAAACGGTGAGGAACGGTTGTGGAGGTTGTAGACTGTCGCTCGGCGTTGTGAGCGTGTTGGCCGGTCTGACATTGATGCTTCGAGTTCGGCAAAAGTTTGGTCGCGATGGCTGGCG
>JANMLE010000238.1:0-3393 GCA_031372385.1 Planctomycetota bacterium
GATGCCAGCCCGTGATCTGTGCGATCTGCTTCAACCCGCCATGTCCCAGACGCTTCGCCTCACGGCCCGCGACCCAGCGACTGAGCAATACCTTGAACTGCCGATGCTCTGCTCGATCGGCATGTTCCCCCGACCGGCATGCCGCACAACCACACTCGTGAACCGCCAATTCCGTCGCCATCGTCCGCCCCCTTCCCTGGAGTCGCAGCAGGCCATACCAGACGGTCGATGTCACGGAATAGTTCTTGGTCGGGTTCTTAGCTCACTCTCGTCGGAAAAGGCGATGAGAAATGCACAGTGAATGCGGCGGCAAAACTCAAAGGCAAAACTGAACTGGGCAAATTTCAAATCTCGCTCGGCGAAGTGACAACCATACAAGTCAAGCGATGAATCGGCGGCTAACAAGCGGTTCAAGCCGACCCGGATAAGCGGCGGGTTTTCGGCCTGCGAAGGTCTTTGGCTGCGTTGATCGTCTCTCGTAGTTCGCGCCACTTGCCCGTGCGGCTTAACCTGGTCGTTGGGCGCTCGGAGGAACTTGTGGGGGATGTCAGTCGGTGACGTGCTTTACGCTGACAGTCACTGAAGTAGCCGGCTATGCGTGCTGGGGCGTTGCCGGTGGCCAAGTCGGACTCGTTCACTGCTACGAGTGGAGTTGGGAGCGCCCCATCCCCGAAGGCGATTCGCCGAAAACCGGTGATCAATTGCAGGTCAACGTTTTTCGTGTTGTCAATCAGACGCAGGAAAGCTTGCCGCTTGACGTGACTTTCGGCAGCCGAATCAAGGTGGACTTCGCCGCATCGGTGAAGCTGTTGAGGTCCAAGCCGCAGCCAAAGTTGCCCGAACTTGAACCAGACGCTTGCAGCGGATCGGTCCTAAGCCACACGCGGTCCCTCCGCGTCGAAGGACCAGTCCCACGACTCGTCGGGAGTGATGTCGTCCCCGTGTTCCCGATGCCCGGCCAGGTCGTCCCCCACCGTCTCGGTCACGCGCTGCACGGTCGGGGCCGAGACCGAACTGCCGCTCAACCGGTGGAGCACCCGCTCGGCTGACACCGCGAACGCGTCCTCGACACCAGCCAGCGCGATGACTTCGCGCGCCCGCTGTCGAACGCTCCGCCAGGCCCAACTCCTCGTCCGTGGGAAACCCGCCGTGATGACAATGGTCGCAGGGATCGTCGGCCCGCGGATACTCAACCGGCCCCAACAGCGAGGTCGCTGTTTTCGCCGGGTATCCCTTGAAGTCGGCATCCTCCCCGCACGCGGGTCAGACGCAACTGGACCCGCAAGCCCCCTTTTTTTCCGCTCCTCCAAAGCGGTCTCCAAGGCTGTCTCCAAGGCCCGTGTGCCGATCCGAGGCACGGCATCCCGCACCTCGAACTCCGTCGCGCCGAACAACTCCGAATTCTTCCGCGACGCCAACAACCGCCCAATCTTCAACGCCTCCGCCCGCGCCCCCGCCGCCACGCTGACGGCAATCCGCCGAGCTTCCTCCTCTTCCACCGCCGTCAATTCCCTTCCCCTCGCCGTCATTTCTCTCGCGTCCATGATCGCCTTCCTTGGAAACAAACCGCCGAGCCCGGCGTTCCTTAGGAGCCGGCTCCTAACGACGAATGCTGGCGACGAATGCCGTCGCGATGGTTTTCCCTCTGCGGGAACTGCTCGGGTTTGACGCGCGGGAGTTCACCTCGCAGGCCGTGTTGCGGATCACGGTCGCGGCGTCGGAGCTTCGGTCGGCACAGCGGGCCGAGACCGTGTTGCGTGAGGTGGCCAACCTCCACGCCTCCGACAACACGATCCTGCGGATCGTCGGCGACGTGGGGCGCGAGTTGGCCGCGCGGCGCGGCTCCCTCGAGCGCGAACGCCTTGGCCGCGCAGCCCGAGAACGTGCCCGACCTGGCCATCGTCGAGTGCGAGTGCGACGGCGACGGCGGACGCATCCGCACGCGCCGGAGGAACAGCGGCCCCGCGAGCGGTGTCTCCCGGCCACGGCGCGGGGATCACGGCTTCGCCTGCCCCTTAGCGCTCCGTTTGATTCGCGCGGACCAAAACGATTTCCGCGCGAATCAAACGCAGCGCGAATGAGGAGGGCTGTCGAACCGGGCGCACGCCTGACGTCACACCCGTCCGATTGAGGCGATCAAGACTGCGGCTCTCGCCCGCAGCCCAACGATCGTAGCCGCAGTGCCCGAACTGAAACGAACGGGCTACGATCGCTTCGCGGCGCGCAACTCTCGGACATTGTTGCTGCGCAGCCCCTGAGCCACCTGTTCGTCGCCGCCAAGGCCGTGCCTGCGAAAACCGTGCATCCCCCAGCCGGTGATGCTCCAGCCGGTGATGCGTGGAGCCAATACCTCGCCGGGCTGCGCGGCTGCTGGCAAGGCGGCGTGGACCAAGTCCTCGCAGAACTGCACGTCTGACAATCCCGGTTGGGCGCAGCACCGACGGACTCGGCCGAAACCGACCCGCGTCGCCTCGTCGCCAAAACGAGCACCGACCTGACCCACAACCGCGACCGCCGGCACGACCCCGACTACCGCCGCGCCGGCCTGCCGGTGACCACGGCGTGGATGGAGTCGCTCGTCAAAGAGATCAACCTCCGCGTCAAAGGGACCGAGATGTTCTGGAACGCCCCCAAGGGAGCCGAAGCCATCCTCCAAGTCCGAGCCGCCGCCCTCAGCGAAGACAACCGCCTGGTCCAACACCTCCAAACCCGCCCCGGCCACGCCTTCACCCGACGACCCACACCCGCCAAACAAACACGCGAAAAAACCGAAAGCTGACATGCACCCGCGACGGCCTAACCGCAATACCGTTCGTCTAAGCGGCCAAGTGTCAGTAACCCGAGGTCAGTTGCAGCGGGGTCGTTCACGAGAGTGTCAGTATTCGGAGGTCAGTTTCGTGAACGCCCCGGTGTGGGAGTGTCAGTTACCCGAGGTCACTCATGGAAGCGTTTTGTCGGGGGCTGGTAATCGTGTGTCGCCAGGAGGAGATGGTTGTGCGGATCCTTTCGTCGCAAGGCATGAAAGCGAATCTCGCGGCGTGTCAGGTTGACGTCGGCGCGGATCAGGCGGTGGCACCACAGGGCGCTCAGTGGGAACGTGTGTCCCAGCACCGTGGCCGCACCCGTGTCGCTCGTGACGCGCACGAAGATGACGGTCCCTTTCAGCGGTTGTTGCAGGTTGGCGCGCCAGTGCTTGGGGAAGGTTCGCCGGGTCGGTGCGTCTTCAATGCGCACCGCATGTCGGGCGTGATGAGCCTGGATGCACTTGCGGGACTGCGCGATGACCTGCGCGCGGTTTGTGAACGTGAAGCGCGACCACACGGCGTCTTGCCAGCGACCGTTGAAGGCTTCGATGTCGGCTTGAAACCCGCGCGACAGGGGCGGTGCGAAGAC
>JANMLE010000296.1:0-1511 GCA_031372385.1 Planctomycetota bacterium
GTCGACGACCTCGCGGCGCGTGGCGGGACCAAACCCCTTCCACGGGGCCATGATCAACTCGACGGAACGCGGCGAACCGCTGGCGACCAGCGACTTCACCGCGGCCTGTTGCAGGACGGGTGACGTCTGTGGCGTGAACAAATCCGGCAACGCCTGTTCGACCAGCGCCGCGTCCGCCAGAGCCAGCAACGCGACCGCCGACAACCTGTCGGCTTCGACGACCGCGGCGTCCCGCGCCGTCACGCCGGCTTGTTCGAACACCTTCGCGAGCGATGCGCCGACGTTCGGCACCCTGGCTTCGACCAGCACTTTGGCCAGGGACGTTCCGCGCCGCCGCAATCCCTCACCCAGCGCGACGAGCACGGGCGAGCGCGTCGCCTCCGGGACGTCGGCCTTGGTGACGGCGATCAGCAAATGCACGGCATCCTTCGAAGAGGGGGACGATCCGATGAGTCGGGCCAGTTCCACCAGCAGCGGCCGGACGGGTGCGGAATCTCCGGCCAGCAATTCGACAACAAGCGTTCCCATGTGCGGATGCACGGACGACAGCCACGCGACCCGCAGATCGGGATCGACCGCCGCCGCGCGGGCCAGATCCTTCAGACCGGGGACCGCCTGCCGGGCGTCAAGCTGTCCGAGCGTGAACGCCCATTGCCAGCGCAACTTTGGCGGCGCGTCGGCCAGCAGCTTGGTGATCTGCTTCAGACATTCGCCACTGCGCACCCCTTCGAACAGTACGATGCCGTGTTGCTGAACCCGCGGGTCCGGGTCTTTCAAGAGTCCCAGCACATCGGTCTCGTTGAGGGCCTTGAGCCCGTGCAAGGTCCAAGCCGCGTGCAGCCGCGCGAGCGAACTGACTTGTTGCCGACGTTCCGGAAAGAGCGACGACGCGGTGATCGCCCGCAACGGTTCGACAGCAGCCCGGTTCTGACGTTCGACCAGCAGGCGCTGCGCGGTGTCGCGGATCGCGCCGTGCGGCGACTGCAAATGGCCGACCAACTCCACCGTCGTGGCCCGGCCGAGATCCGGTGGTGGCAACAACGATCGCTTCATCCCCGGTGGCTTCAACCGCCAGATCCGTCCCTTGTCGTATCCGCTCTCCAGATCACACAGCGCCTTGATGTCGTCGGGAATCGATGCCGGATGCTCGATCGTTTCGCGGTACATGTCGAGCATGTACAGCGTGCCGTCCGGCGCGTTGACGAAGTTCGTCGGACGGAACCAGTTGTCGGTCGACGTGAGGAACTCGCAATCGGGTTCGGTCCGCGCGGCGACAAAGCTGATGCCGTCGGGCGTCAGTTTCTTGCGGTGAACCAGATTGCCGCCGACGTCGCCGATGAAGACAGTCCCCAGAAACTCAGCGGGATACGCACCGCCGCGATAGACCGTGATCCCCGTCGCCGAAGTGAAGAAGCCGATCGGGACGAGTTCCGTCGGCGGCAGCCGCTTGGCGAATTCGGGGTCCGCCGCGCGTCGCGCCGTCCGGACCAGCCGCCACGGTTCGGCGGTGC
>JANMLE010000307.1:0-9393 GCA_031372385.1 Planctomycetota bacterium
GCGAGGTACTGCATGCCCGGCGGCATCGATGCATCCGCGGCGACGATCGCCGTGTTCTCCAGGCATCCCTGGCGCGACAGTGTCTCGCGCAGCGCGAGCACCCGCGACATCGGCTGTCCGATCACCACGTAGACGCAGGCCACGTCGGCGAGTTTCTGCGCCGCGACGATGTCGCACACGAGTGCAGATTTACCGACATTGCGGTCGCCGATGATCAGTTCGCGCTGACCCCGCCCGATCGGGATCGCGGCGTCGATCACCATCACGCCGGTCCACAGCGGCTGATCGACTGCCCGCCGTTCAATGAACTCGGGCGCGGGCCGGAAGAGCGGCAACCGGCGGCCTGTCACCAACGGCGGCCCGTCGTCCAGCGGCCGGCCGAGTGGATCGAGAATCCGTCCGAGCGTTTCCACACCGACACAGGTCGATGGCAGGACATTCAACCCGCGCACACCGTCGCCGGCACCGACCTGATCGGCCTTCGACAGGAGCACGACACCGACCCCTTCGGGAGCCAGGTCGTACGCCATCCCCGTCGCGCCGGAATCGAACTCCAGCAGCTCCTCGTAACCGATCGCATTCAGCCCCTGCACAAACGCGACGCCGTCACCCACGCGACGAACGACACCCCGCGGACGAATGGCCTCACGCAGAGCGATCAGCGGCGACAGGCTCCGCAATGAGTTCGCAATCTGTGCGGCGGCGCGGGGACGGGCCTTCGCCGCTTCCACGCTGTTTAACAGGGGAAGTGAGTCGGCGGTGACGCGGGTCTCGCCGCGAGTCTCGTCCTTCCGAATGATTCGGCGGCTGGTCATGATCGGTCCGGTGCCGGGAGGAGTGACGGTGCGTCCGATGTTTCGGCATTGCCTGCGGGATCGTGTGGCGGCGCGGTCTCACTGTGCTCGCGAAGACGCTCGGTGATCGCGCGCCGGGCATAGCCGGCGATCCCCTTCAACGAGGCGTCGACCAGCCCGCACGACGTGCTGACTCGAATCCCCGCGCGCAGGCTGGGTGAGACCCGCAGATCCGCCGTCTCCGCCGCGTTTCCCAGCAGATTGAGCAGCGTGTCGCGTTCGTGATCGGTCAGCGGACGCGCCGATTCGATCGTGACCGGTGCCATCCGGCTGGTGTCGAGTTGTTCGAGTTCTTCGCTCGCCGCGCGGATCAACGCCGCATCCAGATCCGCGCCCGACACGCGGTGCAGCAGGGTGCTCACGAAGTCCGCCGAGGCGGCGGCGACGGCGCCCGCCAACTCTTCCAACTCCGCGTCCTGCAAACTCGCGAGTTCACCGCGCAATCGGTCCCGTTCCCGATCGGCCGCGGCGCGGGCATCCGCGCGAATTGCATCGGCGTCTTTTCGCGCGGCCGCCTTCGCTTCCTCACGCAGGCGATCCACGTCCAACTGGAAGGCGGCTTCCCGCTCCTGCTGCTCGGCGCGCAATCGTTCGGCGTCGGCGAGCTTCTCGACGGCGGTCTGCGACTGTTGCTGCAATTCCGTCTTGCGCGCTTCGAGCACGGCGCGGACCGGCTTGAAGAACAACCAGCCCAGCACGCCGGCCAGGACCAGGAAGTTCACCGCCTCGAACAGAAAGGTCGTCAATGTCGGCGACACGGGATTGGTTGGCCTCGGTGTGAGATTCGTGGCGAGTCGGGTGCGTGGACTCCTTCGAGTCCGGAATCTGACTCTATGAGTCGAGTTCGTGAAGAGATTGCACTTCCTCGATTCATTGGTCTGATGCTCAGACGGCCCCTTTGATGAAGGGATTCGCGAACAGCAGGATCAGGGCAATCACCAGGCAGAAGATCGCCGTCGATTCGACCATCGCCAGACTGACGAACAGATTGCGGGTGATCGACGCGGCCTCGTCGGGTTCCCGCGCCAAGGCGTCCATCGACGCTGTGCCGATGCGGCTTTCACTCATCGCCGCGCCGATCGCACCCACCGCGGTCGTCAATCCCGCCACAGCGATCGACACGATCGCCAGTACCGCCTGCCAGCCTTCTGCGTTCATCATTCCTCCCCGGTTCGAACCGCCGCTCCCACGTACACTGTCGTGAGAATGGCGAAGATGTAGGCCTGAAGAAGTCCAATCAGCAAATCAAGCGCCATCAGCGGCGTGGGGACGAGAATCCCCGCCAGTGCCACCAACAGCGCGACGACCAAATGCCCCGACATCATGTTGCCGAACAACCGGACCGAGAGCGCAAACGTGCGCGAGAACTCGGACAGCAGATGCAGCGGAAACAGCAACGGATTGGGCGAGAAGTAGTGTCGCAGGTAGCCCCACGTTCCCTTGGCACGGATCCCGGCAACCGGCACCGCCAGGAAGACGACGACCGCCAGTGCCGATGTCGTCGCCAGGCTGGCGGCGGGCGTCTTCACCCCCGGAAGCTGGCCCAGGATGTTGCTCGCCGCGATGAACAGGAACAGGCTGCCCGAGAACGTCGTCAGCCAGGGGATCGGCTGACCGACCACGTCCTGCACAAGGTCATCCAGCCACTCGACAATCGCCGAGCCGATCAGTCCGGGCGTACTCATCAAGTCGTGCCGCACCGCGCGGGCCAGAACGACGGCCAAGCCGACCAGCACCAGCGAAATCACGACGGACGTCACCATCGTCTGAGTGATCGGCACCGGCCCGCATTGCAGCAGCACCCGTTCGGAAAAGATTTCGCGCGCGTTCATCGCGGGCTCCCGAGAAGCAGGAGTGTGGACAACGCAGCAAAGCCGGTGGCCCATCCGGTCGCGGTTGGCAGAATGTGTCCTGCCAACGCACCGCCAATCAACACAACGAACACTGTCGCGAATCTCACGCCCAGCCAGACGATCTGACCGCGTGCCGCATGAGTGCCGCGCCACAGGGCGGACGCATGCACGATGGCCGCGAGGATTCCCACGCCAAACCACGCGGCGAACGGTGTCGTCATCGGTGTCAGCCAAGTCGTCATGCTTCGGGCCTCACACTTCTCCACGCCGTCCAACTGCCGATCACGATTCCGACTGTCAACAAGACCAGTGCCCACCGCGGCGCGGTGTGGAACCGCTGATCCAGCCAGTGTCCCAGCCACGCTCCGCCGGTGGAGAGCACCACGATCGGCCAGCCGACGCTCCCCAGGATGGCCAGTGATTTCCAGAATGAGCGGTGACGATTCTCGCCACGCTCGTACCGTCGAAAGGCCGCCGACAACGAGCGTTTCAAATCGGGGCGGCGCGGATCTTCTGAGTGGTTTGTCATCCGAGGACGCCTCCGACCCGGCCACGTTGCTGACGCTCACTGTGAATCTCCTGCAGGATGCCCCCTTCCAACCGCTCCAACGACGCCCGTGCCTGCATGTCTTCCGTCGGCTCGCTCAGGGCTTGATCGAGTGCCTGTTGGATCTGCTCTTGGTTGTCACCCGTGACCGCCAACGGTGTGACGATCGTGGCTGTCGCGCCGTCGCAGGTGAGCAACCCGCCCGCCGTGCCGATGAACCGGACGCCGTCCAAAGTTCGCGCCACAACCAGGCTGGCCTCGATCGGCAGCACCAACGCCTCGCACCGCGGACGCAATCCGACCTGGCCGGTTTCGGTCGGCACCCGCACCGAGCGCACCGCCAGATCGAGCACGACCTCACGCGGGGTTCGGACGATCAGTTGCAGTGTGTGATCAGTCAATGTGAAGTCCTTGGTGCCGTTTCGAGTTATTCCTCGCGCGGCGGAAGGAGACGCATTTGAATCGTTTAACCCTGGGCCAACGGCGAAGGCGGAGCGGGCAAACGCGTCGGTCTCCGCTGGCACTGTCTGCAAACGGACTCGGGGCGCTGGCACCCGACACCTTCGCCGTTGGCTCAGGGTTAAACGACTCGGTCCGGGCCGCGCGCGGTATTGGTTCCATCTTTGTCGAGATCCTCCAACGATCCGATCATGAACAGCTTGTCTTCGGGGACTTGATCAAACTGCCCCGCGATGATTGCTTCGACTCCGGCCACCGTCTGTTCGATCGGGACATTGCGGCCCGGCAGGCCGGTGAATGTTTCCGTCACGAAGAACGGTTGCGTGAAGAAGTTTCGAAGTCGGCGCGCCCGTCCCACCAACAGCCGGTCTTCGGGAGCCAACTCGTCAATACCGAGCATGGCGATGATGTCTTTCAATTCTTCGTAGCGGCCGAGCACCCGTCGCGCCTGCTCGGCCGCGCGGTAATGCCGCTCACCGACGATCTCGGGGTCCATCGCCTTCGAGGATGAGGCGAGCGGATCGACGGCGGGATACAGTCCCTCGGCGGCGACTTCGCGCGACAGGACGAGCGCGCTGTCGATGTGCCAGAAGGCGTGCGTGATGGCCGGGTCGGAATAATCGTCGGCCGGAACATACACCGCCTGCACGGCCATCATGCCGCCGCCGGCTGTCGCCGTGATCCGCTCTTCGATCGCGGCCAGATCTGCGGCGAGCGTCGGTTGATAGCCGACGCGCGACGGCAGCCGTCCCAGCACGCCCGAGACTTCCATTCCCGCCTGGACATGCCGGTACAGATTGTCCACGACAAACAGCACGTCTTTGTGCAGCACATCGCGGAAGTGCTCGGCGACCGTCAGCGCCGCCAGTCCCACCAGAAACCGGGCGCCGGGTGATTCCTTCATCTGCCCGAACACCATCGCCGTTCGGTCGAGCACGCCGCGCGATCCCAGTTCCTCCCACAATTCCAAGCCTTCACGCGACCGCTCGCCGATCCCCGCGAAGACCGTGACCCCGTGCTGCGTTTGTACGGCGTTGTGGATGAACTCCGTCAACACCACGGTCTTGCCGACCCCGGCCCCGCCAAACACGGCGGCCCGCCCGCCGGCGGTGAACGGACAGAAGAAATCAACCACCTTGATCCCGGTGGGATAGAGCTGTCCGCTCCCACGACGCTCCGACGGTCCGGGAGGCGCACGGTAGATCGAGGCGCGCGGACTTCCGTGCAAATCTTCACCACCGTCAATCGGCCGCCCGCGCAAATCGATGACGCGGCCCAACACCGCTTCACCCACCGGAACCATCAGCGGCTCTCCGCGCGATGTGGCCCGGCTGCCGCAACGCAGCCCCCGTGTGGAATCAATCGAGATCGCCTGCACGCGCCCGCGTCCCAGATGTGCATGTGCCACGGCGACGACCGGCGGACCGCCATCACGCGCGCATTCCATCGCCGAACTGATCGGCGGCGGCTCGTTCTCGAATTGGATTTCCAAGACGGTGCCCCGGACCGCGATCACCCGCCCCACGGCCAACTCTTCGGACCCGTCGTCCCCGGCCGCGCCGCCCTGCGCTCCATCAAGCATCGAGTCGCACAGCAGGGTCATTTCGTGGAGTCTCCACTCGTCGTGTCGGCGCGGGCCTTGGGGACGCCCGCAGATCGCGCTGGCTGTCGTCCGCGTTCAACGGATCATTCAACGTCCCACTGGTGAATGCACTCCAAACAGTGAATACCGTTGTGACGCGGAGCGAGTGTGATTATTTCGCCACCGAGCTTGCCTCGGTGGTTCAACGGCTTTTGCACTACTCGGATTTCACGAGAGCTTCGAGTAGCGCAGAAGCCGTTAGACCACTGGGACAAGCCCCGTGGCGAAAAAGTCACAGCCTCGGAACGTGCAGAGATCAAATCCCATGCCAACGACACCGGGGAGCTGTGACTTCGACTCGCCTCGTGTCACGGCCTGCCAAACGTCGGACACGACACTCCCCGCGTTGATTCCAGCGCATGGCGATCCATTCCAGTTCATTCGGTGTGCCGGGCTGAAATTGCGAATCGTGTTGCCTATAATCCCGCCCCTTGCCGCTTGAAGCGGTCTTCGGCCCGGACTGCACGATTTCCCGCCAACTGGTTGAACAATGACCAATTCGACTGACCCCGTTTCCGTTCCCACATTCCCACCGCGTCGCCCCGAGTTGTCCGACGATCTGCCGCCGGTGCAGCCGCCGTCCGCCGGATTCATCGTTCAATTGTTTGTCGTCCCCGGTCTGATCGTGCTGGCTGTGGTCGCTGTCTGGGTCGCGTTTGGGCAGATCGCCACCAGTGAGCAGGATTGGAAGTCGCTGGTCGAGCAACTGCAAAGTCCCAACAGCCACCTTCGCAAACGGGGGATGTACGGACTGGCCCAAGTGCTCGATCAGGATCGCCGACTCGGCGACCGGGGAAAGCATCTGGCGCAGAACACCGACATCGCCGCAGCCCTCGCCGAACAACTGACCAAGGAATTGAAGTCGGGCTCCACGTCCGAGGAGAGCATCGGCTTTCAACTGTATCTGTGCCGGGCGCTGAGTTACCTCGACGCTCCGCAACTGACGATGGGTCCGCTGCGGCAGTCGCTGCTGCCCACACGCGACATCGAAGTGCGCAAGAGCGGCGTCTCGTCGATCGCGATGATTGCCGGGCGGGCCTTTGAAAAGGGCACGCCGCTGGATGATCCGGAGACTGTCGACGCCCTCGTGGAGTTGTCGGCCGACAGCCAACCGCTGATGCGTCAGACCGCCGCGTTCGCCCTGGGACTGTTCCGGTCGTCAACGGCCGATCAACAGTTGCATGTGCTGCTGGGAAATGGCGACTGGAAGACCTGCGTGAACGCCGCCATCGCATTGGCGCGGCAGGGAAACACTGACGGCCTGTCGGTGTTCAAGCGGGCGCTGACCGCCAAGCCCCCTGAAAAACCGGAGGAGCAGATCGAGCACTTCATGATCCTGACCAACTCGCTCAAGGCGATCTCTCAACTCGGCCCCAAGATGGGCGAGGCCGACCGCGCCGAATTCCGCGACGTATTGCGGCCGCTCATCAGCGACCACGGCGAAGTTCGCATCCGGGTCGATGCCCAGAATGCGCTGCAGTCGCTCAAGTAGCTGAGGTCGATCGTTGGAGGTTGGCGAAGAATGACGTCGCGATTCGTCCCGTCGGCGGAGCGCCGGGACTACAGTAGTCGCGTCGCTCCGCCGACGAGATTGCGGCGTCCCCTCGCGGCAATACACGAAGGTATTCTTGGACACATGTGGGGCTGAGATGGATTCTTCCGACGGACCTGTCACAGACGCGATCCAGGAACGGATTCGACGGGTCTATGATCCCGAGTTGCTGCGGACCGCCGGTACACGTCTGGCGCAGGATCTCGCCCGACATCTCGCATCCGTGCAAGCCTCGGAGGGACGGGTGCTGAACTGGGCTCCGCCGGAGGAGAACATTGCCCGCGCGGCCCAACTGGCGGACAGTGCCGTCGAATCAACCGATCCCGCCGAGTTGGTCGCGCGCTTCGGTCAACTGGTGCAAGAGATGCTGGCGCGCGGCCACAACCTGCATGATCCGCGCTACGTCGGGCATCAGGTGCCGCCGCCGATTCCCCTGGCGGGATTGTTCGATGCCGTCGGTTCGGTGACGAACCAGGTGATGGCCGTCTACGAAATGGGGCCGTGGGCGACCGCCGTCGAACAGGCGATGGTCGACAAGCTCGCACAGTACTTGGGATGGAAGGCCGGCGACTACGCGGGCTTCGTCACGCACGGCGCATCATTGGCCAACCTCAATGCGTTGCTCGTCGCCAGAAACGTCGCGCTCGAAGGCTGCTGGGAAAACGGAGTCGGCAGCGCGTCCGCGCAGCAACCGGTGCTCGTCGTTCAGGCCGACACCCACTACAGCATTGCGCGGTCCGCGGGCATCCTCGGGTTGGGGACGAAGCAGGTGGTCAAGGTGGGCCTCGACGAACGCCGCCGCATGAATGTGTCCGAACTCGACAGCACGCTGACGACGCTGCGGGCGCAGGGGCATCCGATCATCGCGGTCGTGGCCTGCGCCTGTTCGACTCCCCTCGGCGCCTTCGATCCGCTGAACGAGATTGCGGATCTCTGCGCGAAGCACGGGGTGTGGTTGCACGTCGACGCCGCGCACGGTGGCTCGGCCCTGATCAGCGAGAAGCACCGCCATCTGGTGGCCGGACTGGAGCGGGCCGACAGCCTGGTCTGGGACGCGCACAAGATGCTGTTCGTCCCGGCGCTCTGCGCGTTCCTGTTCTTCAAGCAGAAGCGGCACAGCTACCTGGCGTTTCAACAGAACGCTCCGTACCTGTTTGATCCGATCGCACCGGGGCTGGCGGAATACGATCTCGGTCTGCGCACGGTGGAATGCACGAAGCGGGCTGCCGCGTTTGGACTGTGGGGCGCGTGGTCGCTGTTCGGTCCGCAGTTGTTTGCCGATCTGATCGACGTGACGTTCGACCTGGGACGCATCCTATTCGAGAAGTTGCAGGCGGCCCCCGACTTCGAACCGTTGCACAGGCCGCAGTGCAACATCGTCGCCTTCCGGCATGTTCCCCCCGAACTGCGCGACGCGGCACCGGCCGAACTCGGAGACTTCCAGCGCAGGCTGCGCCGCCGCATCATCGAATCGGGCGAATTCTATCTGGTCGCCACTCATCTCAACGGCACCGACGCGCTGCGCGTGACCCTCGTCAACCCCCTGACGACATCCGCACATCTCGACCAATTACTGGAGACGTTGCGCCGCGTGGGCCGCGAACTGCTGGCCGATGACGTCATGTGACCCGCCAAGTCTGAAGTTCGTCCTCGGTGGCAACGGTCTGAAGCACAGCCCTCGCAGGGAACCGTGGTGAGAATGAACCCGCCTACGGATTCGGGCGTGGCGCGAGTCCCCGGTTTGCATAGAATCACCGCCACGTGCTTCTACTGTGACGGATCGGGCTGGAGGGTTCAGTGCAAAGTGAGAAGTGTTCAGTGCAAAGTGAAAGTGAAAGTACGGCGCAGACATTCCCAGACTCGGAAGTGTGTAGCACGGATGTGACCGAGTCAGGCTGGCAATGAGCCCCGTGCCTGACATTTTGCACTTGGCACTGATCACTTCTCACTTCTCACTTCTCACTCAACGGAACCGTGCGATCCGTCACAGTCGAAGTACGATGAACCGAACGCGCACATGTTCTGCGGAATGGCCGACGCCCCGATCGACGCTTTCCCAACCTGGAAACCTCATGGCCCACTTCCTCTCTGAAAACTGGCTGCTCAATCGACGCCATGTTCTGCGCGGGCTCGGTGTCGCGCTCTCGCTTCCGCTGCTGGATTGCATGCGGCCGCTGCGGGCCGCCGAGTCGGCCAAGCGTGCCAAACGGAGCGTGTTCATCTACCTCCCCAACGGCGTGAACACGATCGACTACCAGATCACGCAGGCCGGAGCGGACTACAAGTTCTCGAAGTCGCTCCTCCCGCTGGAGAAGCACCGGGCTCACATCACGCCGATCTGCGGACTGCATCATCCGCACGGGCTCGGGCATCATCACAATTGCAGTTCGATCTGGCTGACCGGCGGCAAGATCGGGCAGTCGGAACGGAACACGATCTCGGTCGATCAGCTCATGGTCCAGGTGACCGCGCCGCAGACGCGGTTC
>JANMLE010000316.1:0-1988 GCA_031372385.1 Planctomycetota bacterium
AGCGGACTGAACTGCGTGATCCTCGAAAATCACGGCGTGGTCGTCGGGGGCGATTCGTTGTCGCAGGCGTACCAGCGGTTTGAAGCGCTGGAGTTCGCCGCCAAGACGATCATCAAGGCCCGGCTGTTGGGGGACGTGCGGTATCTGACCGACGAACAGCTCGCGCTGGCCGAACGTCGCAGCGCGGCGTTCAGCGTCGTCGAGGCATCGACCGCTTCCAGCGAAGAGCGCGAGTTGCGGCGGCAGTTGTGCGAGTTCGTCCGGCGCGGCTGCCGGCAGCGGCTGCTGATCAGCACCGAAGGAAGTTTCTCGGCGCGACTGGACGACGACTCGTTTCTGATCACGCCCTCGCAGCGCGACCGGTACTCGTTGGAGGCCGGCGACCTGGTCTTGATTCGCGGCGACACATGCACCGCCGGTCGACGACCCAGCCGGGCCGCGCTGGCACATCAAGCTCTCTATCGGCGTCACTCCGATGTTAAGGCGATCGTGTTCGCCCACCCGGTGAACGCGACGGCCTTCAGCGTGACGAGCGCCCCGCTGGACGCCCGCACGATCCCGGAGAGCTACATCTTCCTGCGCGACGTGAGCCGCATTCCGTACGGAGTCCAGTATCAGACCGATGGTCGGATCGCCGAACATGTCTCGCCCCGATCCCCGGCGGCCCTGCTGGAAAACGACGGCGTGGTCGTGGTCGGCACGAGCATCCTCGATGCGTTCGACCGCCTGGAAGTGTTGGAGACAACCTCCGAAGCGATCATTAACAGCCGACTCGTCGGCGCGATCACGCCGATGGGCGACGAAGCGATCGACGAATTGAAGGCAGTGTTTCTGAAGGAGTGATCCCGCCCGACCGATTGCAGGCGACGTCGTTTTGCGGTGACGTCGTACTCCTACTTGTCCTCGTACTCGATGGTAGAGGTACAGTTTGAAATCGGTTACTGAAAATTTGACCGGGAACCAACGGAGTCAGAACCGCCCCGGCGATAATCGGGGCGTGTTCGTTTGCAGAGGGAGTATCTCGGTGGGAAAGAATTCACCAAATGGCGACGGGCGGCTTCTTATTGGCCTGATGATTTACGGTGTCGTCAACTTCTTGGCGGTCGCGATGGGGCCGATGCGGATGATTCCCGCCTTGGCAATTTTTGACATTCTTTTCTTCTTTGTTTTCATCGGGCCATCAATAGCGATTGCAGGTGTCAGTGCAGCCCAATTTGGATGCAAGCAGAGGCCGTTCACATGGCCCGTGCTTTTTCTATTCGTCGTCGCGATGCTCTTCGCCGCTTGGGTAAACCTCGCGATCTTCGCCCAAGCCAGCGCGGCAATCTGAAGGCCGGGAATTTCAAACTGTACCACTACCTACTCGATCTCATCTTCTCTTTGGCGAGAAGTCGAGAGTTCGAGTTCGAGTAAGAAACTCGACACTTTGCAGCAGGACAACCGGGGATTCCTCGGCCATTCCTCGTGGAACTCTCAACGCTGGCGTTCCTTCGGCACATTCGCGAAACTAACGGCTCGTCACGCGACGAATGCCGTTTGCCCCGCTGGACTGGAGCCGGGCGATCACAAGACTTCAGGGATGCCGATGCAGATTCTGTTGGTGAATGATGACGGGATTCATGCCCCCAGTTTGCTGGCGATCCACAACGAGCTTCGTCGCTGGGGGGACGTGACCGTCGTGTCGCCGGCCACCGAACAAAGCGGCGTGGGGCATTCGATCACGTACCTGCATCCGCTGGTGGTGTTCAAGGACTACCGCAACGGTGAGTTCTTCGGTTGGAAGGTGGACGGCCGCCCCGCCGATTGCGTGAAGCTGGGCATTCACGAGCTCTGTCCGAAGCGTCCCGACCTGATCGTCAGCGGCCTGAACGCCGGGGCGAATGTCGGTCTGAATGTGATCTACTCGGGGACGGTCGCGGCGGCGGTGGAAGGGGCTTTCTTCGGCATCCCCTCGATCGCACTGTCGCAGTGGTTGGATGGACCGGCGA
>JANMLE010000456.1:0-1945 GCA_031372385.1 Planctomycetota bacterium
CTTCCATGCTACAAATCAGCCGACAATTGAACGCGGAGAGCATAGCGCATGAGGCTCACCGGGAGGAGTTCAGACTGCCAATAAACTCCACAAATCAGCCGTTTTGTCCAAGAAACACGGCGTCAATGACTTATGTCGGAGGCGTCAACACGTCTCACTCAACACTGCTGAATTTGCACTGAACCTTCCGGCCCGATCCGTGACAGTCGAATTGCGGACAGGTAAAAAACCTGTCCCACGGGGCCTGATCTCCATCGCACCGGCAACAGTTGCCGACTTCCTCTTGCCCGATTGGCGGTCTTTCTCATAAAACGCCGCCTGTGTGGTTCCGCGAAGGTGCGACGGTTTGATTCGCACAGTTGAACCATCCCGTTCGGTTTTTTCACAGCCGCCTCAGTGCGCCGTCAGCGAAGACGGTCATGACCATGAAGGCGGCTTGGGAGAATCGGTCGCGACGGCTCTCAATGGATGGAGAGATCATGGCCTCAGTCAGTCGCTTGTGGTGCGTGGCAGCGGTGTGCTGTTTGACAGGGACGTTTGCCGGATGTGGAGGCTCGAATCCCTCGACGCCTGTCGCCGAAAACGGGCCGGACCATTCGTCGGTGGTCGTGGAATCACCCGACGACTTGCTGCTGGCGATTCCCGGTTTGAAGCCCGCCGCGGCCACCAAGACCGGCAAGCCGGCAGCGGGACCAACAACGAGTCCCAAGGGGGCAACCCCACCGGCGGCCGTTGTCGAGAAACCGCCGGCGAAGAGCGAACCGAAACCGGGTTCACCGGAATGGCTGCTGCTGGAAATCCAGCGCATCAAGGTGCTGCCATTGCCGGGCTCGGAGCCGAAACCGGGCACCGCACAGATTCCGGACAACGACGACGAGGAAAGAAAACCGCTGACCGCCGCGGAAGAACAACAGATCAAGGACCAGTTCGAGAAGACCAAGTTGGTCCGCCGCGAACGGAATCTGCAAATCATCAAGCTGGCGGAAGAATGCATCGCCAAGACCGCCAAGCAACCGGACCAGGAGGCGGAGTTCGATGCCGCCGTCCATTACCTGTTGGATGCCCGACTGCAACTGGCACTGCAGGGGGACACCGCCAGCATCGATGCCCTCTTCGACGCGGCCAAGGTCTTCTACGATCGCCAGCCCCAGTCCACCGCCGCGGTCGAATCCGAATTGACGCTGGTCAACCTGACCCATGCGAACGCGCTGCGCTACGGGCAGTCTCAACCGAAGTGGATCCAAGAATTCGCCAAGCATTCCCAACTGTTCGCGGTCCGGTTTCCGGACGAGCAGGCTCGATCGGTCACGCTGCTGGCCGCGGCCGCGCGCACCTGCGAACTGACCGGCCTGACCGACGAGGCGTCAAGCTGTTACACGCTGCTGATCAAGACGTTCAAGGACACGCCGCAGGCCCAGCAGGCCGAGGGGGTCGTCCGGCGACTGCAACTCAAAGGGAAGAAGCTCGAACTGAGCGGGCCGACGATGGACGGCGGCAATGTGGACATCGAATCGTTCCGCGGGAAGATGGTCGTCGTCGTCTTTTGGGCGACGCACGCCCGTCCGTTCGTCGATCAACTTCCCAAGCTGACCGCCACGATGAAAAGGTACGAGAAGTATGCGACTGTCATCGGTGTGAACCTGGACGCCAATGAGGGCGCCGTCGAAGTCTTCCTGGAGCAGACCGGCCTGACATGGCCGCAGATCTTCTCACCCAACCGCGCCCAGCGCGGCTGGAACTCTCCGCTGGCCGTCCACTACGGGATCAACAACCTGCCCACGATCTGGCTCGTCGACCCGAACGGAGTCGTCGCCGACACCGCCATCGACGCCGAAAACCTGGAACCGCGCCTGCGCGAAATTTACCTGCCATTCCTGAAGAACGCGGTCAAACCCGCCGGCGGAACCAAGTGACGCGGACGTGATTCAAGGCAGTCGGCGGGAAA
>JANMLE010000484.1:0-1763 GCA_031372385.1 Planctomycetota bacterium
GCAATCACGGTGAAGCCATACGCCGCCACCACAAACAGGCACACACCGAGCGTCTGTCCCAGCAGAAAACTCGTGATGGCGTAGAACGTGCAAAACGGCAGGATGCCCGCCGCCAGCGTCAGTGCCGGCGAAGGATTGCGATGCGTCAGCGAGGCCCACAGTCCGAGACTGCCTCCCAGGATAAACACGAGGAAACTCGGCAATTGCAGTCCGAACGAGGCCCGTGCCTGCAGAATCAGGATCATGCAGAGGAAGATGCCGATGAACAGGAAGAAGACCGTTCCCAGACTGTTGGCGATCGCCGTCCGCGAAATGCCGTAGCTCAAGCCGGAATGCAAACCGAGCATCGCCGCGAACAGCACCAGCGTCAGTTGACCAATCCCGATGTAGGCAAAGTTCTCGAGGCTGATGCTGCCGCGCGAGGCGTACCAAGCGACGAACAACAGCGGCGTCAGGATCAGTTCCTTGCTGTTGAACAGGACTCCGCCGAGCTTCCCCAAGATGAATTCCTTCGCCGTCACGTCGGTCACGAGCAACAGTTCCAGCGTCCCTGCATCGCGCTCGGTGGTCAGTGACGTCACGGCTTGGGCGTTCACCAGCAGCATCGTCAGCAGACTCAAGCCGACGAAGGCCGCGCCCGATGACGAGATCATCCCCAGCACCAACCCCGCATCCGTGGGCGACACGATGATCGAGTAGATCGCGAACGCGGCGATCACCAGGTAGGCCAGCTTGATCAAGATGACCTTGCGACCGTAGGCCTTGGTCTTCATCTCGCGCCAAATGACCGGGTGGTTCCAGACCACGCGCGGCGGCCGGACGACCCCCAGCATGGTTTCGTCCTTCGTCGCCGCCTCACCCAGCGTGCGGGAGGGATTCCAGATGCGCAGACGCAGGATGGCGACGACCGCGAGGATCGCCCCCACCGCGCCGAGTGCGCCGGACGACGTCATCGCCGCGAAGACAAACGTCGTTCCCCCGGAAGCCTCGAAGGGATCGAGGACTCGCAGCATCGAGCGGAACGGGTTCAACGCCCCGATCGCAAATCCCGCCGCGGACGTGGAGCCGAAGACGACCAACATGCCTTCGACCGCCCCCAGCGCCAGCACCGCGCCAATCAGACTGATGGCGAGGGTCTGAAACGTCTTCTCACGCCAGAACGCCACCAGCGATCCCCAGCATCCCGCGGCAAACCCGCTGGCGGCGGAGATCGCGATCGCGCACGCGATCTGACTCAGCGACACCCCGCCCAACAGATGCACGATCGCAAACACCGGAATCGACGACGCCAGCAGCACGGCCGGAAGCAGCAGACTCGCGAACAGTTTGCCCAGGACAAACTCGCTGTCGCGCAGGTCGGTCATCAGCAACAGCAGCATCGTCCGACGGTCTTTCTCCTGAGACACGTTCCCCGCCGCGAACAGCACCGAAAAGAAGATCATCAGCGTCAGTTGGACGAACGCGAAGATCTGAAAGACCACCTGGCCGAAGCGCGCGATGTCCCCTACGTTGCGGACATGCTGCCAGCCGAACGTGGTCTGAGCCGCCGTGTACATCAGGACGCACAGCGCCCCGACGTACCCCGAGCGAATCAAGAAGTGCTTGAACTGTCGGGGGACCGTCAGCGTTTCGCGGGAAAACAGGGGACCGGCAAGCACGACGAACTCTCCAACAGAGGCTATCCGAGAAGGGGTCGGGGGTGATTTTAAATGCCCCCCCCCGCGGGGCAAAAACCCACCACATCGGGCAAGGGGGGCGGGAAA
>JANMLE010000500.1:0-2807 GCA_031372385.1 Planctomycetota bacterium
CTTCCCGCCATTCGCGCCGGCCGCCTGAAACCGCTCGAAGCGATCCACGAGGAATGACCACGGAAGGATGGCTCGGATGAACAGCATGCGGCCTCGACGGAGACGTTTTGCCCCAACGCCAACGGCGTGGGTGCGTTCAACGCGTTGCCCGCATTCGCACCCACGCCGTTGGCGTTGGGGCTAAACGTGGCGGGGGCTCATTCATGACAGAAACTGAGCTTGGAATTTGATCGAGAGAGTGATCATGACGGGAACGGAAAATCTTGCGGAGCGATCGAAGCCGGGATATGCCGGTTACTCGCCGCTTGTGCTGGGGATCTATGATTTCTGGGTGCATGGCGTCAACAACCGGTTCTTCTGGAAGTGCCCGACGCGGAAGCTGATCGCACACTACAACGAGCACATCACGGCCAATCATCTGGAGATTGGCCTGGGCACCGGATACCTGCTCGACAAATGCGTGATTCCCGGCCCGCAACAGCGGCTGGTCTTTTGTGACATGAATCCGAATTGCCTGGAGAAAGCCTGCCACCGATTGCGGCGCTATGCACCAGCGGCCTTTCAACGGAATGTCCTGGAGCCACTCGACGGCCTGGGGGAGCGGTTTCAGTCTGTCGGCCTGAATTACGTGTTGCATTGTCTGCCGGGTGACATGGCCTCCAAGCGAGTGGTCTTTCAGCACATCGCGGGTGTGTTGCAGCCCGGCGGAGTCCTGTTCGGATCGACGCTTCTCAGCCAAGAAGTCCCGGTGTCGCTGCCGGCTCGACTGCAAATGCGGGCGCTCAATCGCCGCGGCTATTTCTCCAACACGAACGACAGCCTCTCGCAACTGAAGGCGGGTCTCCAGGACGTGTTCGTCGAATCCGAAGTGCGCGCCCACGGCTGCGCGGCCCTGTTCTGGGCGCGAACGCGGGTTTAGCCGCAATACGGTTCAATGAGTCGCAAGACTCGAAAGGCGAATCGATTGCGAGGAGGCCGCGAATGGGTGTGGCACGCCCTGAGTCTTCGAAGGGCGTGGTTTTGGCGTGGTTCCCTCAATCCACGCCCTTCGAAGACTCAGGGCGTGCAACACAGTAACGGACCACACACAAATCGTTGGCGACTCATTGAACGGTGTTGGGGCTAAACGTTTCGCGGGCAGCATCGTCTGTCACGCAGTCTTGTCGGCCGGCTTGGAATCGCCCAGTGGGAGCAGGCCGAGGAGCACTTCCGACAACTGCGTCAGGCTCGGTTGCTTGGCCAGTTCCGCCAGCGGGACGGTGATCCTGAGATCGTTTTCGAGCCGGTTGCACAGTTCGACCGTGGTGAGTGAATCCAGCCCCAACGTCTGGAGCGGCTGATACCGGTCGAGGTTCTCGGCGGACGTCCCCAACACCCGCGCGACGACTCCGCTGAGGTAGTCGCTCACCAGTCCCAGCCGTCCTTCCGCGGGGGCCATCAGCAGTGATTGGCGCAGTTCCCCAGACGCCTGATCGGACGAGGTGTTGATGTCGTCCTCGGCGTACACGTCAAGGATCTTCGAGGGCACCTCCGCAAAGCCCATCGCGTCGAGCCACCGGCTCCAGCGCACGCGCAGCGCGCCGACTTGCGGGCGGTTTCGCAATTGGACGGCGCGGAGAAACTCAATCGCCTTCTGACTGGGCAACGTCGCGACACCGAGCCGTGCCATGCGATCACCGATGCTCTGATCGCGGGCGACCATGCCGGCGTCGGCGAGCGGACCGAAATTGACGACGGTGGCGGGCAGTCCCAACTTTCGCCGGAAATGGACGAACGTGTCGAGAAACGAATTCGCGGCGGCATAGTTCGCCTGACCTGGATTCCCGAGCAACGAAGAACTCGAACTCGTGAGCAGGAAGAAACCGAGGTCGAGTTGTTTCGTCAACTCGTGAAGATTCCAGAGCCCATGCACTTTCGGGGACATGACTCGCTGGAACGAGGCCGCGTTCAACTGAACAAGCGGGCCGTCTTCCAAGACTCCCGCCGCATGGACGACGCCGCGCAGTGGCGGAAACTCGCGCTTGATGCGCGCGAATACAGTCGCCAACACATCACTGTCCCCGACATCCGCCTGCATGACGGCGACGCGCGCGTTGGGGAAGGACTCCAGCCGGGCGATTGCGTGGCGGGCCTTGTCGGAGGCGACCTCGCTGCGCCCCAGCAGGATGAGATGTCGCGCGCCGTTGGCGAGCATGGCTCGGGCAATCTCCAGTCCGAATCCGCCGCAGCCGCCGGTGATCAGATAACTGGCGTCCGCGACGAACGCCGGGGAATCGGGAATCGCCGGTTCCACGCGCAGTTGTGGCTGTCGGAGTGAGATGACGATCTTTCCCACATGTTTCGCTTCGGCCATCGTGCGAAAGGCATCGCGGATTCGATTGGCGGCGAAGATCCGATGGGGGAGCGGGCGCAACTTCCCCGATTGGAAATCATCGATCAGGCTCCGGCGCATGCGGCGAATGAGATCCGGCTTGTCGACCATCACGCGGCTGAGATCGACCGAATGAAACGAGATCCCTTCGCGGAAGTACCCGAGACCGATCTTGCGGTTCTCGTAGAGGTCGCGCTTGCCAATTTCCACAAACCGGCCGTAGCGCGCGAGGATCGACAACGATTTTGGAATCGCCTCACCGGCGAGCGAATTCAAAATCACATCGACTCCGCGACCGCCGGTGATCGTCTCAATCTGGGCCGCGAAGTCGAGCGACCGCGAGTCCATCACATGCTCGACACCGAACAGTTTCACGAACTCCTGCTTTCGTTCGCTGGCGGTGGCAAAGACTTCGGCACCGATCTGTTGGGCGATC
>JANMLE010000550.1:0-1762 GCA_031372385.1 Planctomycetota bacterium
TCGGTAGGCCGGCAACACGGTCTGAAAAAGTTTGCCGGGCTTGCCGTCCGCTTCGAGCGGTGGCTTGTTGAAATCGATCTTGTTGTACAGCGGGGCCTGGTCGACATACGGCAGAATGGACGTCTGCCAGCCGATGCGGGCACCGTGGCCCGGCGCTCCCGCGAGAGAGATCCACCCCGGCGGAAACGCTGCGTAAACATCGTGATAGTTGTGCAGGGCCAGCCCGAGTTGCTTGAGGTTGTTCTTGCACTGCACGCGGCGGGCATCCTGCCGGGACTGCTGGATCGCCGGCAGCAACAGGGCCATGCCCACCACGATGAGGCCCACAATCACGAGCACTTCGACGAATGCAAAGCCGCGTTTCTTCATGGTCGAGTCTTCCGAAAAACTTTGGGGATGAAATTGAGGGGAATCGTCGCTCGTCCCGTCGGCGGAGCGACGGGACTACGGTAGTCTCGTCGCTCCGCCGACGAGACGAATAGCGGCGTCAGCTTGAACTGGTTCTCACCGACCACCCAACCCGAGCGCGGGCAGTTCAATGAACCGCCAATTGCCGCCGATCCGTTCCATCTGCACGGTGGTCACCGCGGAGTTGGGTTTGAGTTTGGCCTGCCGCGTCAACTCGGCGGTCACACGATCCGCATTGTCGAACAGCCGCCAGTCGTTCCCCGACTTCTGAAACTTGATGACCCGCACCGGCTGCTGATTCTTCAGGTCGATTCGAAAGACCGCGACCCGCCCCCTGTCGGTGAGTTCCGGGGTCAGCGTCTGCAATAGCTTGAAGTCCGCCTGCAATGCCTGAAGCAGACTCGGCGCGTCGACGACCGGCGCGTTTGAATTCGGCTTGTTCGGAACTGGTTTAAGCGCGGTCGGCGGAGTCTTCGGCGAGTCTGTCGCGACCTTGAACTGTTGCACCAGATCCTGCATCGCACCCGGTTCCTGCAGGCGGGCCAGTTCCGACGCCGGAAACAATCCGTCGACAAACTTTTGGAAGTCACCCGCCGCGAGCAACCGCGCCGCTTCCGCCAGCACCTTGTTCAGGTCATCCCCCAACCCGACGAACTTTAGTTCGTCCGTGGCGGGCAGGTGAAGTTCACCCGGAATCGAATCGACGCCATGCACGAGCGGATCGAATTCCAGAGTGGCTAGGCCGCGCGACTTGTCGTACTTCGGTGACTGTTTCTGAAGGGCCTTGAGGACGGCAAGCAGTTGCTGTTTGGTCTGCGGCTGGCCAGCCATCACTTTGGCGGCCCGGTCGACCAGATCCTGCTGACGCAGGCGTCTCAACACGTCGACGGGTGCGTACCGTTCGAGAAACGTTGCGAAGTCATCCTGCTCAATGACTCGCATCGCCGCATCGAGATCGGCGGCCAGATCGGGTTCGCGCGCTGCGGGTGAACTCGGTTTGCCCGTCCCCTGCCCGCTGAGATCACTCACCGTGATGAGCGTCGCCGTCCCGATGACGCCCGATACCAGGATCGCCAACGGAATCGCCGCCCGCCGCCATTCGCCACGTGGTCGCGTCATGGGCCGTCTCTCCTCAACGTCGTGTTGTCATGTTGGTGGTTGAAGCGGCACACAGACTACTTGTCGAGTTCCGTGCCCGCAACCGGTTGTGACCGAAGCGGTCTGAAGGGCGACGTTTAGCCCCAACGCCAACGGCGTGGGCGCAGAGGTGGGCAAACGATACGGCTTGCGGGCATGAATGAGATGTTTTCGTTTAACCGCGTGGGCATCGCCCCGCGCGTGAGCGGTGATTCAC
>JANMLE010000564.1:0-2029 GCA_031372385.1 Planctomycetota bacterium
ACTCGATGAAGAGTTCCGTGACTACGCGGCGCAGATGGCGCGCGAACTGGCACCGGATCTCGATTGGGAAAAACACGACCTGTCGGCGATCCGCGATGACGACGACCCCGAACGGCTGGAGCGCTGGGTCGCCGACCATCCGACCAGTCTGCAGGGGCTGACGCTCTTGTCCGCTCAACTGATGGAACGCCGCGACTTCGCCAAGGCGAAGCCGTCGCTGCAAAAGCTGATCGAACTGTTTCCCGAACTGGTGGGACAGGATTGCCCGTACGAATTGCTCGCGGCCGCGCATCGGGAACTGAAGGAACCGGCCGACGAGCGAAAAGTCCTCGAACAGTACGCCACCCGGACCGACTCCTCCGTGCCGTCGCTGCTACGGCTGATCGAGTTGCAAACAGAATCCGCGGACTGGACCGGCGTGCGGCAGACGTCGCGGCAGTTGCTGTCGATCAATCCGCTGTTGCCGCAGACTCAAAAAGCCCGCGCGGCGGCGGCCGAGCAACTGCAGGACCGTCCCGAGGCCATCAGTGCGCTGAAGGCGCTCCTCAGATTGCAACCGGACGATCCCGCCGAGCTGCATTTCCGCCTGGCGACTCTGCTGCATGACGCGGGTGATGCCAGCGCGAAGAGCCACGTCCTGCAAGCCCTCGAAGTCGCGCCCCGTTATCGCGACGCCCAGAGTCTGCTGCTGAAGATCGTTCGAGAGAACAAAGAGAAGGTGGGAACCACGAAACACACGAAAGGCACGAAATGAAATGCGAAGAAAAGTCGAAGACCATGTCACCACGGAAAGCACGGAAGAGCACGGAAAGAAATCAAACAGAATGAATTTGTTGTGGAGAAAGAAGAGTGGCAGAGTGTCTGCTTCCCGCGTTTCTCATCTCCCCTTCCGTGAGTTTCCGTGCCTTCCGTGGTTCAACTCTTTTTCATTCTGACTTTCGTGCCTTTCGCGTATTTCGTAGTTGACCCTCTTGGAATCGACCCATGCGACGAACGCCCCTGTTGATCGTGACTCTGTTGAGCGTTGTCTGCCTGATGCAGGTCGGTCACGCGCAGCGGCGGAGGAATGCCGGCATCATGCCCGCCGATCGCAACGGCGTACCGACGTGGGAGGTCGATCCCGAATTCAAGGACGACGTCTTTACGTTCGTCCGCATCAGGTACAACTCGTACCGAAGCTGGAGTCGCTGGGAGACCGACTGGCCCGACGCCGAACTCAACTTCTCGTACCGCCTCCAGCAACTCACATCGCTGAAAGTGGACCCGAACGGCAGAGTTCTCGAACTGACCGATCCCGATTTGTTTCACTACCCGTTCATTTACATTGTCGAACCGGGCGAACTGGAGTTCTCGCCGGACGAAGTCACGGCCCTGCGGCGGTATCTCCTGAACGGAGGCTTCCTGATGGTCGACGACTTCTGGGGTGAGGCCGAATGGAGCAACTTCTACTACGAGATCAAAAAGGTCTTCCCCGACCGCGAGCCGACCGAGTTGCCGTTGGAACATCCGATCTTTCACTGCGTCTACGACCTGCGCGAGAAGCCGCAGGTGCCCAGCATCAACCAGGCGCTGGCGGGCCGCAGCCAGGGGATCACCTGGGAACGCCCCGACGCGAAGGAGGTCCACTACAAGGGGATCTTCGACGACAAGGGGCGCATGATGGTCGTCATCTGCCACAACACCGACAACGGCGACGGCTGGGAGCGCGAGGGCGAAGACCCGTGGTACTTCACCGAGTTCTCCGAAAAGAAGGCCTACCCGCTGGGGATCAACATTATTTTCTATGCGATGACGCATTGAATTGCATGGCGGAGCTTTCGATGAGTTACGACTTCCCGCCATTACCGCCCGAATACGTGCGCGTGCTCACGGCGAGATGGCTTTGTCTCGTCTCAACACTGCTTGCGCTGGGCTGGTTGTTGAGCAAGTGTTTTCGTCCGACGACGATCCGGGCTGCGGACGCAGGTTGGTGGTTTGGCATCCTCGCCGTCGGAGCCGTGCTTTCCGCAACCGGATTTGGGTTCTACAT
>JANMLE010000627.1:0-2243 GCA_031372385.1 Planctomycetota bacterium
GAAAGGACCGACCACCATGACGACTCTGCTCACCGCCCTGATCCATGACGAAGCCGGTTTCATCGTTTCCGCCGAACTGGTCCTGGTCGCCACCATCGCCGTGCTGGCCATGGTCGTCGGACTGTCGGATGTCGCCCTGAACGTGAACAACGAACTCGAAGACGTCGGCTCCGCCTTCGGCTCCCTGAACCAGACGTATGTCATCCAGGGGATCAAGGGCTGCCAGGGATACTCCAGCGGCACCGAGTTCCGCGACAACATCGACCACTGCGACAACACCTGCGACGTCGTGGGCATCGAAGGCCGCGGCGAATACTCCGAGTGATCCGCCCTGCACGTCTCCCGCACCAACTCCCAACACCCAACACCCAACACGGCCGCAGGTCTCCCGCACCATCGAGAACTGCGGCCGTCTCGTTCTTTGGAGCTGAATCTCAAGCAGTTTCCAGTGCCGGATACTTACCCGTGGGGATTTGCCAATGCCACCGGGACGGTGCGACAAGAAACGAGTTTCTCAAACGCAAGCGTCACGTCATGCACTTCATCAAAAAAAACACAAACCCAAAGTTCCTTCAGCTTGGCTCAATCGCTGCCACGAAGGTGGAACGACGCGACGACTGCGGATACCTTTGAGGTGCTCGCCCGGAATCCGGTGGACGCATGGCGTCGCCGGGATTCACCTGCCTCAAGACTGATCCGGTGTTCATCAGTCCGGCAGCCGTATCGGGTGCATCGCACGGAGGTTTGAACGCCATTCATGTGAGGAGGAACGCATGTCATTCATTCGCACGGGGAGCCTTGTGCTCACACTCGTCGCGACGGTCGCCGGAACACTCGCCGCGGGCGAGACAGCCGGGACCGACGAACCTGTTGCCACGCGGCTGGCGTGGCGGCGAAGCTACAAACAGGCGGCCGACGAAGCCCGCCAGAGGAGACGGCCGATCCTCGTCAAGATCACGGCCACATGGTGTGGGCCGTGCCGGCAGATGCAACAGTTGACGTTCACGGATGAACGTGTCCGACGCCGGTTGCGCCGGGATTTTGTGTTGCTCGAATTGGATGCCGACGAGCATCCGGCACTGGTGGCGGGCTTTCGAGTCGAAGCGTATCCCACCACATTGGTTGTGTCCCCCGATTTGAAGGTCGTCAAGCGAATGACCGGATTCCAATCGGCGGGTGATCTGGTGTCGGTCCTGGAGTTGGTTCGGAGCAAGGACGCACCGGCTGAAGGGGCCGATCCCGATGGCAGCAACAGCGATGCTGTTTCGGCGCTGGTCGCAACCAACGCCAGTCAACGTGCCTTTGACGGCTTTTGTCTCGCCAGTCTGCTGGACGACAACAAGTTGCGCAAGGGGGACGACCAAGTGACGGCCGAATACAAGGGGCAGACGATCTGCTTCCATTCGGACGAGCATCGCCGGCGGTTCCTGGCAAATCCGGAGCGGTACTGGCCGGCGGCTGACGGACAGTGCCTGGTCAGTTCGCGCGACACAGGATTGGCGGCGTCCGGCGACCCTCGGGTGGGAGTGGTCTGGCGCGGCAGGCTGTGGTTCTTCAGTGACCGGGAAACGCAGCAGCGTTTCATCCAGATGCCGCACGAGTACGCGCGCAGTATGTAATGACGCGACAGGCTGAGAGCCTGTTGGGACAGGGGCTGGGTTCAATCAGAGCCTCGGCGATGACTGCTCGTTATGGGGAGAGCAGCTCGCCGTCGCCGATTGAAAGAAGAATTCAGAATTCAGAATTCAGAGACGTTGACGTTGCCGTTGTACCTTCCTGATGGTTCCACAACTCGACTCTGAACGGGTTCCGTCGGCACTGGCTCGGGGCGAAACGAGTACGGCGCAAAGTTCCTTCGCGCAAGCGCTTCATTCGCATCCGAGCGATCTCAATTCCCGCACGACGGCCACGACCTCTTCCACGGCGACATCGATGTCAGCCACGGTCGTGGGACGGCCGAGTCCAAATCGCAGGCTGGCTTTGACGAGCGTGTCGGCAATCCCCATCGCGCGCAGGACGTGGCTCGGTTCCGGATCGGCCGATGAACAGGCCGCGCCGCTGCTGACGGCGATCTTCGTCAGTCGGACCAGCAGCGCGTCGCCATCGATCCCACCGAACGACAAATTCAAGTTGCCCGGCAGACGCGATTCCGACAGCGGCGGTCCGTTCAGTGTGACATCCGGCAATTGACCGCGGATGCCGCGATCCAATCGTTCAGTCAGTTCGCGCAACCGCTTGGCATC
>JANMLE010000663.1:0-9245 GCA_031372385.1 Planctomycetota bacterium
ACACCTCGTCGAAAAAGATCCGCCCGAACTGGGACAGTCACGAGGACATCGTTCGCGACCACGGCTACTGGGGCCGGATTCTCGACACCGGAGCCAGCGCTCTGCTAGTCGACTTGAAACAGCGCGGGCTGTTGGAATCGACGCTGATCATCTGCACGTCCGAGTTTGGACGGCAGCCGTTCATGCAGGGGGCGCAGAAGGGTCGCGATCACAATCCCGGTGTGTTCACGGCATGGCTCGCCGGCGGCGGCATCCAGGGAGGCACCAGCCACGGGACCAGTGACGAGGTCGGGTTCAAGGCGGCCGACGATCCGTGTCACAGCTACGACCTGCACGCCACCGCGCTGCATCTGCTGGGTTTGAACCACGAGACGCTGAGCTTCTACCACAACGGCATCCAGCGCCGGCTGACGGATGTGCATGGCCACGTGATCCGCGGGATTCTTGCCTGAGACATTTAGCCCGAACGCCAACGGCGTGGGAGCGGACGCGGGCCAGCCGTTGATCGCACGCATGGCGCTGGCGTGGCGGTGAAACGTCGCGCGGCCTTACCTGACACGTTTAACCGCTACGCCAACGGCGTGCGCGAGGACAACGGTTGGCCCCCACCTGCGCGCACGCCGTTGGCGTAGCGGTTAAACAAAACCGTCTCACGTCAGGCCGTGCTTGAGCACCGGCGCGAGTTGGTCCGTTTGCTCGTGCAATGATCGGAATACGGGCTCGGCATTCGCGACAGTTCCCTGCCGCCCGATCATCTCCAATTCCTTGGCGGTCGCCGCGACGGTCAACGCGCCGATCGTCTCCAGTGCGCCTCTCAGGGTGTGCGCTGACCGGTGCATCTGCGCGGAATCCTGTTGCGACATCGAATCACGAATCGACTGCATCCATTGCGGGCTTTCTTCGAGATAGATCGTCACCAACTCCTGCAACAGGACTTCGTCACCCGCCGTGTTGATGAGTGCCGCGGACCAGTCGACGACAGGACCAATCGGCGGCGGCGATTCGGGGAGTGCCATTCCCGGTGCTCCATCGTCAGGCGGTGTTCGATCGCCATGCGGTGCTCGATCGTTTAACCCTGAGCCAACGGCGAAGGAGGCGCGGGCGGACGCATCGATCGCGACACGCTCGATCGGCATTGGAATCGGGGCGCTGGCATCCGTCGCCTTCGCCGTTGGCTCAGGGTTAAACGATGACGAGTCTTCACCACGTTGTTGGTCGAGCGCCGAAGCCGCCGCCAGGGCGACCGTCGACGAGTCGGCCGACGGTCTCTCTTCAGCAGGAACGAGCGTCTCGAACACTTTCCACAGTTCCGCCGCGCGGAACGGCTTGGAAACATAACCGTCCATCCCAGCTTCGAGGCAAAGTTCCTGATCGCGTTTCATCGCGGCGGCCGTCATCGCAATGATCGGCAGGTGGCCCCCCTGGATTTGTTCGCGCTGACGGATGATCCGGGTCGCCTCCAGTCCATCCATCTCGGGCATCTGAACATCGAACAGAGCCACGTCGAACGGCTCGCGTTCCCAGGCCGCGATGGCTTCCAGACCGGTTTCGGCCACGGCGACCTTGTGGTTGTGCTTTTCCAACAGCGTCACGGCCAGCTTTTGATTGACCGCGTTGTCTTCGGCCAACAGGATTCGCAAGCGGCGCGACGGTGTGGCGACCGTCGCCGGGGAGACCACGGACGATGTCGTGATGCCGGTGGCTCCCAAGGCCGCCAGAATGGCCTGGCGCAATTCCGCTTGCCGGACCGGCTTGACCAAGTAGGCCGCCAGGCCCAGCTCGCGGCAGCGCGCGGCATCACGGGATTGGCCGCCGGAGGTGAGCATCATCACGGTCGACACACGCTCGGGCAGCGGCTGCAGCTTTTCCGCGACGGTGAATCCGTCCATGTCCGGCATGTGGCAATCCAGCAGCATCAGCGAGAACGGGTGCCCCTGATGCCAGTGGTGCTCGATCACTTCCAACGCCTCGCTTCCGCTGCCGACGCCGGTGGGCTTCATTCCCATTTGCAGCAGCAGTTCCTCCATGATGCGCCGGTTCGTGGCATTGTCGTCGACGACCAGGACGGCCAGGCCCGCGACTTGTTCCAACGAGGCCGCTGCGGACTCCACGACGGGTTCTGCGGGAACGCCGAACCGCGCGCCAAACGAAAAGACGCTGCCCCGACCGACCGCGCTTTCGACCGTGATCTCGCCGCCCATCAGTTGGACCAGCCGGGACGAGATCGTCAGCCCCAGTCCCGTGCCGCCGTATTTGCGCGTGGTCGACGAATCCGCCTGGCCAAACGCTTCAAAAATCTTTCCCAACTTGGCGGTCGGAATGCCAATGCCGGTGTCGGACACCGAGAACTCCAGTTGCACGTGATGATTGGTGCGCGACGTCTGCCGGACCTCCACCACGACCTCGCCACGCGCGGTGAACTTGATCGAGTTCGCGACCAGGTTGACGAGGATCTGACGCAACCGCAGCGGATCGCCGCTGACCGACTCGGGAACCTCCGGATCGATGCGGCACGCGAGTTCCAGTCCCTTCTCCGAGGCGCGCACGGCGAGCGCCCCCAGCAGATCTTCGACCGAGCGGCGCAGGTCGAACGTCACGATGTCCAATTCGAGCTTGCCGGCTTCGATCTTCGAAAAGTCCAGGATGTCGTTGATGATCGCCAGCAGTGCGTCCGCCGACTTGCTGACCAGTTGCAGTGATTCCCGCTGCTCGGACATCAGCGGCGTGTCCAGGACCAGTTCCGTCATGCCGATGATCGCATTCATCGGAGTGCGGATTTCGTGGCTGACGTTCGCCAGGAATTCCCCCTTGGCCCGGTTCGCCGCCTCGGCCACCTGACGCGCGTGATCGAGTTCCCGCGCCTCGGTCTGAAGCTGGTGAAAGATCTTCCGAAAGGACTGCGTGACGCGCGACAGTTCGTCGTGCGAGTCGACCGGCAGCCAGGGATCGGACATCTCGCCGGCCAGCATCCGCTGCGTCGCCGTGTCCAATGCCGAAACCGTCCGGATGACCGCCAGATAAAAACCGACGAACAGATAGATCGCCGCCAGCACACAGGGGAGTGTCGTGAACAACACCCACAAGATGCGTCGATCGAGCCGCTGGATCCGCGCCCGCAACCGCTGATCCAGCGCCGTCGAAACCTGATCGTACAGTTCATAATTCGCGGTGATCGCCGCGTCACCCACGGAATCGAGTTCCGTCAGATCAACCCCGGTTGTTGCGGATTCGACCTGCGTCAGCCGGGAGACAAAGTCATCCGTTGCCAACGAATACTTGGGGACGGCGGAACCCAGCCGCTGTTCGAGCGACGTGTCGTACGATTCCCGGAATGCGACGCTCAGGTTCCGCTGCAACCCGCGCTGCCGGATGACAATGGTCCCCAACTGGCTGCTGACCTGAAACGCACGCAAGGCACCGCTGGAGTTGGACGCGGTGCGGTGGTCCGAGCGGCACAGCGCCTGCTGGATTTCTTCGTTCAACATCGGCAGTCGTTTCACCACCGCTTCCATCAGGTAGTAACTGTCCAGGTCGGGGTCGAGAATCAGATTGGACCGGTCCCCGACTTGGTTCATCAATTCGATCACTCCGTCGATCTGTCGCGTCAGTTCCTCGAAGCGCTCGCCCGGCGAGCGCGACCGGGACTCTTCCTGCCAGTCGCGAATGCTCCGGTCGAGCGCCCGCCAATCTTCCGAAACCCTCAAGCGTTCCCCCACGACCTGATCAACGGCCTCGACGGACTGCAGCGCCCGTTCCAGTTGTTCGCTCAAGGCCGCATCCGCATCATTCGCCACCGAGTCATCAGTCCGGCAGTGCTCGCGCCGCTGGCGTTGCAGAACTTCCGTCAGCACCCGCAACGGTCGGAGATACTCGTTGCCCTCCAGCTCCCGCACGGCGAACTGGATGCGATCGTGCAATTCGCGCGTGAGGAACAGGCTGACGAGCACCAGCGGAACCGTGAACAACACTGCGATCACCGCAAACTTGCCCGGATAGGCGAGGCGGTTCATCACAGTCACGGCAGGTGCAAACACGCGGCTCATGGGGCCAGTGTGCGATTCGAGTTCCCCGTCTGCAAGCCCTTTCAACGTGTGCGGCAATCACGCTGCGGTTCGTCCCGTCGGCCCGGATTATTGATGTCCCTTGAAGTGCCGTGCTGTTCGTAGCTGAATTCGCAAGAATTCAGCAAAGCATTGGACGACGAACTGAGTTCTTGCGAACTCAGCTACGACGCCGTGAATGCTCCGGGTTGGCGGGCTCGGGCGTGACGCCTCCCCGACAACGAATGTGTCCGGATTGGTCATGTTTTGATTTCTGCCACCATCACCTGTCACCGACGAACGCAGTCTCAAGTCGCCGTTCTGGCAAATGTCAGAGTGGGTGCAGAACAGCAATTCCGCAGCAAGGGGACAAATGTTGTTCCGGTCAGATTCCCGTTTCCGCCGCGGCAGGAATCGGGTAGACATTCGGCGGATGACGACGTGTCCACCCCGTTCGATTGACGGAAGATTCAGCGAAATCCACGGACGGGCCACGCATCCGCGGCAGTCATTCAGGAGGTAGTCATGCTTCACCGAATCGGGATGGCAGTTGTTCTGGTCTGGTCGTGTTGCGTAGTGACCGCAATTCACGCCGAGGTCAGCCTGCTCGGGTTGCCAACTCCCGCTGATCCCAAGCGGCCGGGCGCGGTTGTCCTGCATGGCGGTGGCGGAATCAGCCAGGACACGTTTGACCGCTTCGTGGAACTCGCGGGTGGACGCAACGCCTCGATCGTGTTCGTCCCCTCGGCCGGCTTTCGGCCCACCGACTATGACTCGGAAGAGGAGTTTCTGACCGCAGTCTCGCGCCGGTATGGTTCGTGGGTCAATCTGTTGGACTCGGGACGCATCCGCAAGTTCCAGTTCCTCTACACGGACGATCCCGATGACGCGGACGATCCCGAATTCGTCAAGCCGTTGGCCGATGCGACAGGGGTCTGGTTTTCCGGCGGGGCTCAAAGCCGGTTGAATTACCGCTTCGTGGCCGAGTTCCCCGAGAAGACGAAGTTTCAGCAACTGCTGAGAAACGTGCTGGTGCGCGGTGGTGTCGTTGGAGGAACCTCTGCGGGAACCGCAGCCATCCCCGAAATCATGACGCTGTGGCAGGAACGCGATGACGGGTACTCCTGGCCAAAGGTCGTGGCCGCCCACGGACTCGGCCTGTTCGACAAGGCGATCGTCGAGCAACATTTCGATGCGCGCGGCGGACGCTTGGAACGGTTCATCGGTTTGCTGAAGGACAATGAACGTCTGGACGAATTGACCACGCGCCCCAATTCCGGCGAACGCATGATCGGCATCGGTGTCGAGGAACCTGCCGCCCTGGTCGCGCGCGGCAATCACTTCACCGTGCATGGCAACGGCAGCGTCCACCTGTTTCTGAAATCCAACGGCGGACGCACGATCTCGTGGCATGAACTCAAGCCGGGTGAAACCGCCCAACTGCGGCGCAACCTCCAACAGGAAGTCTCGCTCGGCCGCGAAGACCTCATCCTGCTTCGATGACCGGCAGCAGTCACGCTCTTCCGTCGTTCGGCGACGCAATCAATCTTCCTGACTCGCGGTGCTCATTCCGCTTCCAGGAATTCCTTCAGCCAGACGGGGTCGGGGATGCCGACGATGATCAGGTTGCTGAAGCCGCAGCCTTCGGTGCCGGCGTTCAGGACGACCTGATGCACGTCGTCTTTCCGGACGGTCGGTTGTGAGAGCTTCTCGGTGGCGAACCGAATGCTGGTCTTCGTCGGTGTGACCGTGAGCGAGATTGGCACCGTGCCGCTGCGGATGTTTCCGGGAACAATCTTGTTGGTCCCGGCAGCGTCCGGCACGCGCAAGTAGATGGTGTCGCGTCTTGCACCGCCGGTTCCCAGATTCGAGCCGTTCGTTGACGCGATCCCCACGCCGCGCATCCCCTTGAAGGTCATCATCGCCGAGGCCGTGAACGACTTGAACTTGGCGACGTGCGTCAACTTATCCCCCGCGTCGATCAACAGGGTCTTCTTCGTGACGAGCACCCTGGCGTCATCGACATCGAAGTCCGTCAGTTGTCCCTTGCCGGGGAAGTCGTAAGTCAGCGTCAACTCGCCCGAGGCCGCGTTGTAAACGGCCTTGCCGGCGAACTTCTTTTTCAGCATCACCGGCGTGACGTCAAAGGTGATCGGCGCGGGCTTCGCCTTGGGCATCGACTGGCCGTCGGGATCTTCGATCAGCGATTCCAGTTCACGGATCGCCTTGTCGACCTTGGCTTGCTCGATCGCATCATCAATGGCGTCGCGTTCTTTTTCCAACACCTTGATCGCTTCGGAAATCGCCTTCTCCGAGGGTGTCTGGTCCGCCGCCGCGGCGAATTCGCATGCGATCAAACAGGCGGTGACGCACACCAGCCGAGACATTCGAGATCTCATGGCGATTCCCTCCAACGTGTGGACGTTCGACTGATCGTGGCCCGGACGGCGGTGATCATCGCAAAACATCCCGCAGAATCAACGCCGGCGTGAGTCTGAGTTGTTTGTCATTCCAACGGACATACCGCGAACGCCGGAGGAGAGACTCCGGCGCTCCGCCATACCTGTTGCGAGTTGTGTGACGTGAGCTGCAAGGCGCTAGCCGGCGGTGATTTCCCGCAGACCGGCGGCTAGCGCCTTGCCGCTCACAGGTGTCGTTCAACAAGAATGGCACAGAGCCGAAATTCTTTTCCCAATCTGAAATCCCGATTGCGAATTCGCATGATAGACTCTTGCCGATCTCGCCGGAGGGTAACGCGGCGGATACCGCAACAATTGGCATCTGAAACACGCGGCTCCTAACGGGCGGAGTTCATTCATGGGTACGGCGTTCCTCATCCTGCTGGTGATCGTGGTCATCATCCTGGTGTCGCGGTTGTTCAGCGAGCAGCAGGCCGGGTTCCGGCAGTTGAAACAGGACTTGCGGACGCTGCGGCAGGAGTTGAAGTCGTTTCAGCAATCGGCCGCGACCCCGGCAACGACTCCGACTCCAACTCCGGCACCGAAGCCGGTCGTCCCCGCCGAGCCAGAGGTTGTGCAACTCGAATCGATCGTGGAACCCGATCTGGAGACTCTGCCAGATGAGCCGGCCGACGTGTTCGAAGCCACGACTCCGCCGACCGAGCCGGTCCATGTGCGACCGTCCGGAACGACTGGGCCCAGACCCGCGCCACAAACGGCGGCGGCGTTGCGCGATCTGATGGATCGACGGAACCGGGACTCGGCGATGGCATCGTCCTCAACACCCGGACCAGACTGGTCGCCACACGAGCGATCACCGCGGGCTCCGCATGTCCCCAGCAAGTTTGAAACGGCCGCCAAAGAGACGCTGCAGAAGATCTGGAACTGGATCATCGTCGGCGAGGAATTCATTCCCGCCGGCGCATCGATGGAGTTTGCGGTCGCCAGCCAGTGGCTGCTGCGCGTGGGGATTCTGATCTTGGTCGTGGGGGTCGGCTTCTTCCTGCGGTATTCGATCGAACACGACCTGATCAGCCAGGGGGGGCGCGTCGCGCTGGCGACGATCACCGGGTTGGGGATGCTGGTCGCGGGGACGCGCTTGCTGGGCCGCAAGTATCACATCTTCGGACAGGGACTGATGGGGGGCGGGCTGGCGATCCTGTACTTCGCCGTCTATGCCGCCGCCAACTTCTATCACCTGATCGAGCCGACGCCGGCGTTCGTCCTGATGGGGCTGGTGACGGTCGTGGCCGGAGGGATCGCCGTTCGGTTCAATTCGCCGCTGGTCGCCGTGCTCGGGATCATCGGCGGCTATGGCACGCCGATCATGCTGTCGGCGGGAACCGTCAATTTCCTCGGCCTGTACGGCTACATGCTGGTCCTGGGATGCGGCGTGCTGGGGATGTGCTATTGGAAGAACTGGCCGCTGGTCAATTACCTCAGTTTCTTCGCCACGTACACCCTGTTCTTCGCCTCCATGCGGGACTACGACGTCACTCACTTCGGTGAAGTGATGCCGTTCCTGATCAGCTTCTTCGTCCTGTTTTCGACAATGGCCTTCCTGTTCAAGATCGTGAATCAGTCGAAGTCCAACCTGCTCGATCTGATCGCGCTGCTGATCAACGCGGCCGTGTTTTACGGTGTCTCGTTCAATCTGGTCGAAGAGATGTACGGTCGGCAGTGGGTGGCGGTGGTGACGCTCGCGCTCGCCGCGTTCTATTCGATCCACGTCTTCTACTGCCTGCAGCGCAAGCTGGTGGACCGTGAATTGATCGTCAGCTTCATCGGCCTGGCCGCGTTCTTTCTGGCGGTGACGATGCCGCTGGTCTTCTCCCGCGAATGGGTGACGGTCAGTTGGGCGATCCAGGCGTTCGTCCTGCTGTGGGTGGCGAAAAAACTCGGCAGCGAGTTCCTGCGGCATGTCTGCTATCTGCTCTACGGGATCGTGCTGTTCCGGTTCGGATTCCTCGATCTGCCGCGCCAGTTCCTGACGGCACCCTCAACCGCCGAGATGTCTCTGGGCGATTACCTGAATCATCTGCTGGAGCGGCTCGTGATGTTCGGTGTTCCGATCGCGTCGATCGGCGGAGCGTATCGCCTGCTGTCTCGTCCCGTCGCCGAAGGAGATCGCCCCGTCGGGCAGGAGAACGACATCTCCGGCTGGATTCGCGAAGCTTGGGCGGTCCGTCTGGCGGTGGGCCTGTCGCTGGCGATGCTGTTCGTCTACCTCCATTTCGAATTCCACCGCACGCTCGGATTCTTCTACCTGCCGATGCAACTGCCGTCGCTGACATTGCTCTGGCTGGCGATGTGCGGAGTGCTGTTGTACGAGGTGACCTTCAACAAGCATGAAGCCGTGCAGGCCGTGCTGTTGCTGTTGGTGGCCGGACTGCTGTTCAAGCTGTTTGCGTTCGACCTGCCCAGTTGGCATGTGACCGGTCGCCTGATGTACGGCGGCGAAGTCTATTCGTTCAGGGACGCCTCATTGCGGTTGCTCGACTTCGGCGCAGTCGTTGGATTCTTCGCGGGTGCGTATGCCCTGCTGGCGGGACGGACGCATGCGAAAACCGTGGGCGTCTTCCTCGGCTTCACCAGCCTGAGTCTGCTGTTCCTCTACCTGTCGCTGGAAGTGAACTCGTTCCTGTACCACTACATTCCCGGCTTGCGGACGGGGGGCGTGTCGATCCTGTGGACGCTGTTCGCCCTGGCCCTGATCCTGCGGGGCATCTGGAAAAACCTGCGGGCG